>CAISDD010000332.1 GCA_903883985.1 uncultured Pseudomonadota bacterium
TGGCCGGATTTTTCCCACAGGGACTTGTCCATCACCGTCGGCGTCTTCACTTCCTGGTAACCGTATTCGACGAATTTCCGGCGCATGTATTGCTCGATTTCCTGCCAGAGCACCCAGCCATGCGGATGCCAGAAGACCATGCCGGGCGATTCTTCCTGCAGGTGGAACAGCTTGAGCTGCTTGCCCAGGCGACGGTGATCCCGCTTCTCCGCCTCTTCCAGTCGAAACAGATGGGCGGCCAGATCTTCCTTGTTGCCCCAGGCAGTGCCGTAGACGCGCTGCAACATCTCGTTCTTCGAGTCGCCGCGCCAGTACGCCCCGGCCAGCTTCATCAGCTTGAACACCTTGAGCTTGCCCGTGGACGGCACGTGGGGCCCGCGGCAAAGGTCGATGAAGTCGCCCTCTCGGTACAGGGAGATCACCTGCCCTTGGGGAATGGCGGAAATGATCTCGGCCTTGTAATGCTCACCTATAGACTGGAAGAAGGCCACCGCCTGATCGCGATCCCATTCCTCGCGGGTGATAGCGATGTCCTTCTTCGCCAGTTCGCCCATGCGCTTCTCGATCGCCGCCATGTCTTCCAGGGTGAAGGGTCGCTTGTAGGAGAAGTCGTAATAGAAGCCATCTTCGATCGACGGGCCGATGGTCACCTGGGCGTCGGGGAACAACGTCTTCACCGCGTAGGCCAGCAGGTGCGCGGTGGAATGGCGGATCAGGTCGAGGCCGGCGGCATCGCGATCAGTGATGATGGCGAGCTGAGCGTCTATTTCGATGCGATGCGAAGTATCGACCAACTGGCCGTCCACCTTGCCGGCGAGTGCTGCACGCGCCAGGCCGGCGCCTATGCTGGCGGCCACTTCGGCAACCGTCACCGGCGCTTCGTATACACGCTGGGAACCATCGGGAAGACGAATAACGGGCATATAACACCTTCAGAAACGAAAAAAGCCCTCGAAAGGGCTTTCGTCTAAACCCACTTTCGTGGGCTTGTGTTGGTAGGCGCGATTGGACTCGAACCAACGACCCCCACCATGTCAAGGTGGTGCTCTAACCAGCTGAGCTACGCGCCTAAGGTCGGGACGCATTCTATGGGGGAAGGCGCGCGAGGGCAAGTGCAGCGGTGAGATTTCTTTCGTGTTGCTCTGCCATGGTGGATATGACCTCCCCACCCCCCTACAATCGGGCTTGACCGGCCAACGAGTGCGATCCTCACCATGTCCCTATCCAACGCTGTCACCGTCAACGTCCTCGCAGCACTCGCGGAAGATCTCGGCACGGGCGATCTCACGGCCCGCCTGCTCCCGATCTCAGCCCAGGCCAGGGCGCGCGTCATCACCCGTGAGGACGCCATCCTCTGCGGCACGGATTGGTTCGATGCCACCTTCGCGGCACTCGACCCTTGTGTGCACATCGGCTGGCATGCGCGTGATGGCGAACGCGTTCAGGCAGGCCAGATACTTTGCGAGATCGCAGGCAATGCGCGGGCGCTACTGAGCGCCGAGCGGCCTGCGTTGAATTTCCTCCAGACGCTGTCCGCCGTGGCGAGCGAGACGCGGCTTTATGTAGACGCCATCGCCGGTAGCGGCGCGCGCATCTATGACACCCGCAAGACGCTGCCTGGCCTGCGTTTGGCGCTTAAATACGCAGTAAAATGCGGAGGGGGCGAGAACCAGCGCATCGGCCTCTTCGACGGCATCCTGATCAAGGAAAACCACATCGCCGCGGCCGGTGGTATCCGACCCGCGCTGGAGGCGGCCACCGAATTGGCGGGCGGCAAGTTCAGCATCCAGATCGAGGTGGAATCGCTGGAACAACTGGACGAAGCACTGGACGCCGGCGCCACCTTGATCCTGCTCGACAATTTCGACCTCGCAAGGATGCGCACCGCTGTAGAGCGCAATTCCGGGCGGGCACAACTGGAGGCCTCCGGCGGCATCACCCTGGAAGGGGTGCGCGCCGTAGCCGCGACCGGCGTTACGCGCATTTCTGTCGGCGGCCTCACCAAAAACATGCGTGCCATCGACCTCTCTCTGCGCTTTCTATGAACTTGCCCTCCATGAAATTTTGCTCCCAGTGCGCCACCCCCTTGCGCATCGAAATTCCCGTCGGCGACAACCGCCCTCGCCATGTCTGCCCGAGTTGCGGCGCCATCCATTACCAGAATCCGAAAATGGTGGTGGGCTGCATCCCGGAATGGGAAGACCAGATTTTGCTGTGCCGGCGCGCCATCGAACCGAAGTACGGCCTATGGACTCTGCCCGCCGGCTTCATGGAAAACGGCGAGACCACGGCGGAGGGCGCCGCGCGCGAGACCCTGGAAGAAGCCGGCGCGCGCGTGGAAATGCTGGCGTTATATTCCATGGTCAGCCTGCCGGACATCAACCAGGTCTACCTGGTGTACCGCGCGAAGCTGCTGCACCTGGATTTCATCCACGGCGAAGAAAGTCTGGAAGCGCGCCTGTTCAGTGAAGCCGAGATGCCCTGGGAGGAAATGGCCTTCCGCACCATCCGCCATACTCTGGAGCGCTATTACGCCGACCGCAAGGTGGGGGAATATGGCTTCCACGATAGTCAGATATTCCACACGCCCAGACCATGAGGCGCCCAGAGCTCCTCGCCCCGGCAGGCTCCCAGGCCATGTTGGAAACCGCGCTGGCCTTCGGTGCCGATGCGGTCTACGCCGGACAGCCGCGTTACAGCCTGCGCACGCGCAACAACCACTTCCGCGATGAAATCGCACTGGGAACGGGCGTAGACTACTGCCACGCTCGCGGCAAGAAGTTCTACGTGGTCAGCAACATCTACCCCCACAACGCCAAGGTGAAGACCTACCTGGCCGACATGGCGCCGGTCATCGCACTGAAGCCGGATGCCCTGATCATGGCCGATCCGGGCCTCATCGACCTGGTCCTGGATACCTGGCCGGAAATGGCCGTCCACCTCTCGGTACAAGCCAACACGGTCAATTACGCGGCGGTGCGTTTCTGGAAAAAACTGGGCATCTCCCGTGTGATCCTGTCGCGCGAATTGTCGCTGGACCAGGTCGCGGAAATCCGCCAGGAATGCCCGGACATGGAGCTGGAGGTGTTCGTCCACGGCGCGCTGTGCGTGGCCTATTCCGGGCGTTGCCTGCTCTCCGGTTACTTCAATCATCGCGACCCTAACCAGGGTACCTGCACCAATTCCTGCCGCTGGGAATTCAACGTCAACCCGGGCAAGGTGGAGCCGGGCGGCGATGTCTTTCTCCTGGAGGAACCGGAGAAGCGCGCAGGCAGCCAGATGCCCATCGAGGAAGACGAGCACGGCACCTACATCCTCAACTCGAAAGACCTTCGCGCCATAGAGCATGTACAGCGACTGGTCGAAATCGGCGTCGATACCCTCAAGATCGAAGGCCGCACCAAATCTGCCTACTATGTCGCCCGCACCTGCCAGACCTACCGCCGGGCAATCGATGATGCCGCCGCCGGCCGCCCTCTCGATCCTCGCCTGGTGGGCGAACTCGACGGCCTGGCCAACCGCGGCTACACGGGGGGCTTCTTCGAGCGTCATCCTGATCGCGAATATCAGAACTACCTGAGGGGCCATTCCGAGTCCGGGCGCAGTCTCTACGTTGGCGATGTGACCGGCTACACGGCGGACGGATCGGCGGAGATCGAGGTAAAGAACCGATTCTTTGTCGGCGACCGCATCGAAGTCATCCATCCGAATGGCAACCATGAGATCGTCATCGAGCGCATGGCCAGCCCCACAGGAGCCGCCATGAACGTGGCGCCGGGCAACGGCCACCGGGTGCACATCCCCCTGCCGGCGGGGTGCGATGGGGCTTTTCTGGCGCGCTTCGTGTAGCCGCCAGACGCCGGCTTTCAGTGACAAACGACCATAACGGTCATGAGGATCGCCATGAAATTCACCACCCTGGGCAACAGCTCCCTACCAGTCTCCTCCGTCTGTCTGGGCACCATGACTTTCGGTCAACAAAACAACGAGGCCGAAGCCCATGAGCAACTGGATTACGCCCTCGGCCAGGGGATCAACTTCATCGACACGGCCGAGATGTACCCCGTGCCCTCGAAGGAGGAAACCAGCGGGTGCACCGAGCGCTACGTCGGCAGTTGGCTCATGCGCCAGGCGCGGGATCGCGTCATCCTCGCCACCAAGGCAGCGGGGCCGGCCCGCAACATGCCATGGATACGCGAAGGACGGCAAAGTTACACCCAGACGCACCTGCGCCAGGCGCTCGATGGCTCGCTCGCTCGTCTGCGCACGGACTATGTCGATCTGTACCAGTTGCACTGGCCAGACCGCAACGTACCCATGTTCGGCGGCTACCACTTCGATCCCTCACAGGAGCGGGAAACCGTGCCGCTGCGGGAAACACTGGAAGCCCTGGCGACCCTCATCCAGACGGGTAAGGTACGCCACTGGGGACTCTCCAACGAAACCCCCTGGGGGCTGATGAGCTTTCTGCGCTTGGCCGACGAGCTGGGATTGCCGCGACCGGTGTCAGTACAGAA
>CAISDD010000333.1 GCA_903883985.1 uncultured Pseudomonadota bacterium
CAGTCCCAGGCGGCGGCCAACACCGAGCGGTCCCACGCCGACATAGAGCGTCAGAACCTCGAAACTGAGAAGCGCACGGTCGCCATTATCCAGCAAAAAGCGGAGTTGGAACAGTCCATTATCCCCTTGCAGCAGCAGTTGGTGGCCTTGGAGACGCAAACCCTGGGGTCCGAGCGAGTGCTGATTCAGGCACAACTCGAAACCGCTGAGAAGAAATTGGAAATTATCGACTCCATCTACCGGGTGCTGGCAGCGGAGCAACTGGTGGTGGCCGCCGAGAACCGCCGGGCCGCTTCCCTGCAAAAATGGTTGGCTGCCGAACTGATCGTGGCCGGCATCAAGCAGGAGATGGTCCCCTTCTACCTCCAAAAGGCGTCTGCCCAAGAGGCCCTGGCCTTGGCGATTACCCAGGAGATTCCGGTCACTGAGGCCCTGATTCGGTTGGGGTACGACCGCATCGCCCTGGAGGACGCCAGAGATTCGGCCCGCCATGTGGAGGCGGAAGCCCAGGATGAGGTGGAACTGCTCCGGGAACAGGCTATCCGGGCCAATACTACCATGGAAATAACCCGGATGCAGAATCGCCGCTTGCTCCTGGAGTACCGCAATGCCATCCAGGCTACGATTATGGAGTTGACCAAGGCTCTGAAAGAGGATGAGGTCGCTTTCCACTTGGCTACAAAGCTGGAATACGATGCCATCGGGGTCAACAATGAGGTGGCTGTCACCCATCATGAGATCGGGAATTTGACCCAGGAACTGGTGAATATATTAAAGAACATGGAGGCGCGGGCTACTAGCCATGGGTATGCGGTAGCGTCTGCCGCGAATCAAGCGACCTTTTCCGGGCATGATAATGAGACCTCTCGTGAAATCTTGAAAGGTTCGTTGGGTTTTTCTGTAAGAACTGGGCCACCGTGGATGCCAGGAATATAAGGACGATGTAATGGACACTATAGAGAAAATCGACCTTCGTGACCGCACCCTGGCCCGGAACGCTTCGGCCTGGGTGGTCCTGGATTGGGGTGGCCTCCTGGACCCCCTGGCAGACCCCCAGAACGTCTTGAACGGCCTGGGCCAGGGGACCATCGGCACTCATCTTGCCGTGTCCGATGAGAATTGGGGCATCAAGGAGTACCAGCGGGACCGGAGTTACGAACTGGACCAGACCGGCATCCAGCAGGACCGAATCCTGGCCGACGCCAAGGTCGCCCTGGGGCGGGAGCAGTTGTCCATCCGTATCGTCACCGACAACTATATCCTGGCCGTGAAGGTCTTTGACTCCAAGGTGCGAATCCTCCTGATGGGGGCCAAGGAGTTTGCCGCCGCGGTGGAGCGGGAGCAGCTTCTGGTGGCTAAACAGCGGGCGGGCCTGGCGGTGGACAAGGAAGTTCTCCACCAGGCAGAGGTACAGGCCCGCATCTATTACGAGTTCATCGCCCGAGCCATGGTGGAAGCCGACATCGCCAAGGGTCAGGTGGACGTAGCCAAGGCCCAGGTGCGGGCGATCATGGCCGATATTGAGGCGGGAGAGGCCGACATTAAGGTCATTATGGCCCAAATCGAGCAGTCCATGGCCCAGGCTGAAAAGACCGAACTCCAAGCCAGAATCGCCACGCTCTTTGCCGAAGCCCTCACCAAGAAACTCTCCACGGTCAAGTTGGACGTGGGCCAGAAGGAAATCGCCGCCGGGTTCGGCTACATTCAGAGCCGTCTGTCTGATGCCTTGGCCGTCCTGGAAATCAAAAAGGCGGAGGAAGTCCTCCAGGTTGACTACGCCAATGCGGCCCTATCAGAAACCAACCTGATCTTCCCGGACGAGAAGGCTTCGGAGGACTTGCGGAAACAGGAAGTTGCGGATGCCCGTGAGGTTTTCACCTTCACTGAGGGCGCCACCAATCAGAACATCAAGGACGAAACGGCGTTGAAGGACCAGGTAGTCAACGCCAAAGAGGCTCTGAGCGACCAGCAGATGTATACACGGCAAGCGAAAGATGTAGCGGAAACCTGGGCGCAGGAAGTGGTAGATAGTGCTCTGAAATTTACTCGCACAACCTATCATAATTACAC
>CAISDD010000334.1 GCA_903883985.1 uncultured Pseudomonadota bacterium
ACGCGCGCCGATTTCTTGTACGCCTTGTTCCAGTCGTTGGAGAGTTCGTGCATCGCGAACAACACGCGGCGATGCACCGGCTTCAAACCATCCCGCACGTCCGGAAGCGCGCGGCCCACGATCACGCTCATGGCGTAATCGAGATAGGAACGGCGCATTTCCTCTTCCAGACTGACGGGCAGGGTTTCTTTGGCGAACTGGTTTTCCATTGCGGGGGCGTCTCGAGTCGTTCTTTGAAAACAGAAAACATTTTTGCTGGGAATAGCCTCGGGATTCTAACAGCCTGGAGGCCTTTGCGCGCAGGCGAGCCGGAGGCGATTTGGCGCAAGACAAGCGCGATAAGCAGGGTAAGTTGGGTAAGTTGGGCTGAGCAAAGCCCAACACCTCGCAACCTACGACCTTGATGGCTTTAGCCGGGGTAGCAAGGTAGCGATGTAACCCACCCCAGGAGGGCAGGTTGAAGAAGCACGAGGCCTTCCCTGTAGCGCAGGCATCCTTGCCTGCGTCTTTGAAAACAGCCGGCTGGATGCCGGCGCCACATGGCTGCGATTATTTCTTTCTGAATCAACTGGTTAAAGTGTGATTCTTGAGAGGGAAAAGCAGTTTTTCGCGTCTTCCGCCAGAGCTTAGGCATTCGTCGGTTAACACCGGCCACGCCGGCTCATCCACCCTACGCGGACTGACGACTGAAATCCCCCCCTTTGCAGAAAAGGGAGCAGCCTCAGTCCCCCCCTTTGCAAAATGGGGGTTAGGGGGGATTTGTTTGTCCTGGGTCACACTCAGCAGATCCTCGGCAACTGCTCGCCGGAGAGCCAGTCCACCATGCGCCGCCCGCCGAAGCGGGTCTTCATCTGGACGAACCCACTCGCATCTTCCACCACGCGGCCGATGATGGCGGCTGCTGCACCCAGTGGGTGCGCGCGCATGGCCCCCAGCAACTTCTCGGCATCTTCAGCGGCACAGATGGCGACGAGCTTGCCTTCATTGGCGATGTTGAGCGGGTCCAACCCCAGGAGTTCGCAGGCGGCCTCGACCTCGGGTTTCACCGGAATCGCGGCTTCCTCGAGGTGCATGCCCACACCCGACTGCTGCGCGATCTCGTTGAGCGTGGCAGCCAGGCCGCCGCGCGTAGGATCTCGCATCACCCGCAGAACCGCGCCGCTGGCCAGCATCGCGGCGGTGAGCCCATTGAGGGCGGCGCTGTCGGAGAGGATGGCGGCGGCAAAGGAAAGATTTTCCCGCTGGCTCATGATCGCCACGCCGTGGTCACCCAGGCTGCCTGAGAGCAACACCGCGTCTCCGGGCTTTGCCTGGTTGCCGGAGAGATGCAGGCCCTCGGCTAGAACGCCGATGCCGGTCGTGGTGATGAAGACGCCATCGCCCTTGCCCTGCTCCACCACCTTGGTGTCGCCCGCCACCAACTTCACCCCCGCCTCCTGGGCCGCGCGCGCCATGGATACGGCGATGCGCGCCAGGTCGGCCAGGGGAAAGCCTTCTTCCAGGATGAAGCCGGCGGTGAGATAGAGGGGCGTGGCCCCCATCAC
>CAISDD010000335.1 GCA_903883985.1 uncultured Pseudomonadota bacterium
AGTCGGGTGGCCCCGGGAAGTCACCTTCCCGGGGCTCCCACAGATCCGGACTTGCGGATTTCCCGCATCCGGCTCCTCAGTTACGGTTTCGCTGCGCTTGGTTGACCCGTCAGCACATGCACCAGTCTGGGTGGCGGCAGTGGCATCCTTTTCAAGAGCGCGTTGAACCACGCCCAATCCTGGTGCTTCTTGCCACCTCGTCGTGCCAGCCAACGCTGCCATGACTTCTGGGCCTGGAAGGCGAACTGCGCAATCGAGCGGCTGTTGCCGGCGATTCCGTAGTAGCCGTAGTGCCCTCTGAGCATCTGACTCAAGGTCTTGTGTTGCTTTGCTATTGGCTCATGACGGTGCGTCTTGCACCAATCGTCCACCCGCCCCAGCGCCCGCGCTAATCGATCCGCCGCCGTCTTGCGTTTCACGGCGTGGTAGCCAGCCCGCGTTTTGCCCCAGTGAAAGGTAAAACCAAGAAAGTCAAAGCTTTCTGACGCCTTTCTCTGGGTCTTGCCGCTGGACGCTTGCCGCCGTCGTGAGCGCTGGTCGGGTTGGCTGAAATGCACCAGTCGGGTCTTGTCGGGGTGCAGTTCCAGGCCGTACTTGCCGAATCGCTTCGGTAGCACGTCCAGAATCCGCGCGGCATCCTGGGCCGATTCGCAAATGATGACAGCATCGTCCGCGTACCGAACCAGTTCCACCGTCCCGCGCATCCGCGGTTGGACCTCCTGCACGAACCATCTGTCCAGCACATGATGCAGGTAGATGTTCGCCAAGATTGGGGAAATCACGCCGCCTTGGGGGGTACCGGCTTCAGGGTACGTGACCGCCCCTTGTTCCAGCACGCCCGCAGACAGCCACTTGCCAATGAGGCGCAGCAACACGCCGTCGCGCACCCTTTGCATCAGAAATTCCCGCAGTTGCCGTTTCCCCATCGTATCGAAGAACTTCTTGATGTCCAGCTCTACGATGGTGCCTCCGGCTCGCCGCAAGACCGGGTGATCCATGATCGCTTTGCGCACTGCGTCGCCTGCTTGGAGCGCACTGCGATGTGGCCGAAAGCCATACGAAAAAGGCTCGAAGTCCTGTTCGTACACGCTTTCCAGCACCATCGCCACTGCACGCTGCAACACCTTGTCCTCAAAGGTAGGAATGCCGATCGGCCGAGTTGCGCCGTCGTTGCCCTTGGGGATATGCACGCGCCTGACCGGTGGCGCTCGGTACTGGCCCGACTTGGCGCGGTCCAGCAGCGAACGTAGATTTGCATCCAAGTTTGCCGCGTATTGTTCCGCACTTTGCTGGTCCACTCCGACCGCTCCGTCCTTGCGCGTGCGCCGATACGCCTCGTGCAGCCACGCCAGGTCGATGTGATGCGCCAGCGAGGTGAACACCCGCTGAGGGTCTTCCCGCGCAAGCTCCGCTATCCGCTGTTGTTTCGTGGAGATGGCCTCTCGGTCCTGTGCCCAAGTCATCTGTCCCTCCAGCGGTTCCGTTGCACTGACTGCCCCTTGGCTCCACCGGGTCCCCGTGAGGTGGGTTCCCCGATTTCATCACTATTATGGGCAGTTCCGACTTCTCAACGCCCGTCCGGGCCGCCTGTGCTTGTCGCTCGCCAGCCCGTATTCGATTGCCGTCGCTCCATTCGATGCTCTCCACGCCAAGAAGCGCTTGGATCCGAAGCACTTCGGACCGACGCAGTACGACGGCAACTGCGCAAAGCCTGGAACCCTGCCGCGGCGGTCCCGTTCCCCAATCATCGAAAGACGTTGAGATCTCCCAGGTTCCTGGGGAACCCCTGTGCCGACGTGCCGTGCTCTCTGACCCCGGCGGTCCAAACCGGCCTCGCCATGGTGGCCGATCCAGTGCTGCCTTCCGGAATGGTAACGCCGTCGGCAACCGCAATAAGTGGATTTCGGGGCTGAATTGCACGGCCCATGGGCTCGCTGTCTACGCTTCGCAGGGCCGGTCACCCGACCACCACGCAAGACTCGCTACCGGCTCGCTGGCTAGGCTTTGGCCGGACGGGATTTGCACCCGCTGGGTTCCGTTCACGAATTCGAGGTCACGTCATGCTCGCCTCCTCTCTTCGTGCCAAGCTTGGCCTGGCGCACTACCATTTCCAC
>CAISDD010000336.1 GCA_903883985.1 uncultured Pseudomonadota bacterium
CGTGGACCGCGAGACCCCGATGCTGCTGCCGCCCGATCTGCGCGACTGGTCTGGACCGTGAGCGGAGTCGAACGGCTTCCGGCGCTTCATGCTCCGCGGTCTGGAGAAAGTGTCGCTGGAATGGATCCTCGTGACGCTCTGCTATGGGAGATTTGTCAAGAGGGTGATTGAGGATTGATTCGTTTTTTTCGGTTAGGTTTGTCGAGGGAGTTCTGTGAGGTTGAGGCGGGCGAGGATCAGGCCGCGGCGAGCGGCAGGAACTTGCCCGGAGGGACCGCCGAACGGAGGTGAGGCGGACGAGCCACCCTACAAAGGGGTGTGCTCGACGTCCCGATGGGTGCACAGACAGGAGGGACGTAGCGCCGGGCGCCGCGTGGGTCGGTTCTCATGGTTGAAGGTTGAATTGAAGCGGTTCCTCTCTGCGGGCGGTTCGGGTTCTCCGAGGCTCATCCTGCTATCCGCGCGTGTTATGCACAGCGCACTATGACAAATTCGAGTCGAAGAGAGGAACGAGTTGGCGCCCAAACTAGAGGACGGGCATCAAAACCCAGCAGCGTGAACGGGCGCCAACCCGCTCCAAAGGGAAAGAATCAAAGAGGGATTTTACGCAGCCATCGAAGGAGTTGTTTGGGCGGAGGAAGTTTGGGCCCGCATGGGCTGCTTGCCGTGCAGCACCTGGGCAGATGGCCAGCTCATCTGGAGCCCGAGTTTATCGGGCGTGGTCCGTCCGGTGCGTATCCGCCACCAGTCGACGATGAACTGCCTGGCCAGCCCGACGCAGATCTTCTTGCGTGCGGACTTGTTGTTTCTGGCCTTGGCTTCGTCCAGGGCGGGTCGTCGTTGTTTGAGCGCTTTGTAGTCGGGCTGGGACTGCTGCAATCGCCAACTCGCTTCGATGAGCAGATGGCGCACGCGAGGATTGCCGTGTTTGGTGATGTGCCCCTGGAATCGCCGTTCCCCCGAGGAATCCTCGGTCGGAACCAAACCGGTATAACTGGCGACCTGGCGGCGGTTCTTGAAGCGATCCCAATCTCCGATCTCGCGGTCGAGTATTTGGGCCGTGAGCGCCCCAAGGCCCGTGGGCAAAACCTCGGTCTGCGCCGACTCGATCTGGTCGCTCAGAGCCTTGAGCGCTTCGTTCAAAGCCAGCAGCAGCCGGTGCAGCACAAAGCCGAAAGGCCCGGCCTCGTAACAGCAATGCACCTCGTCTGCCTGTTTCACCTGCTTGGCTACCCAGGCGATGAACCCTTCAGGCGAAAACTTTTGTGGAGGCTGGGGCGAACTACCGTCGATCTGCCGGACAACGACGTATTGCCTCCAGTGCACGTCGACACCCAGCTTAATAAGCCGGTACGGTTTTACGCCTTGCGGGGCGGCTACGGTCGGAGTGAGCTCTGTATTGTTAGTTGTCATCTCGGTGGTCAGGTTAGGGCCTCACCGCCCGCCTGACCACCCCATGTCAACTACGGTGCAATCCAGCCGTGGAGGCGCAGCCATTGTTCGAGCAGTTTCGGCCAGCCCGAGGTCGGGCCGAAACCCGGGCGAAGTCCGTAGCCGTGGGGTCCCTTTTCAAAC
>CAISDD010000337.1 GCA_903883985.1 uncultured Pseudomonadota bacterium
CACCGACGCGCCCGCGGACGACCAAAGGCGTGTAGCATGAGCAAGATACCACGGCGCCATGTGACTTCTCAATAAGGCACGGCAACCCTATCGACGAGGTGACGAGACCTATCGAGACTTCACCGCTGGCAAACGCTCTCTCAAGAAGCTCGCTTCAACCTGTTGTTTCAAAAAGAAATCATCGCGGCAGCGCCGGCTTCCGGCCGGCTGTTTTCAAAGACGCAGGCAAGGATGCCTGCGCTACAGGGTCTCGCCAGTGCTTCTTCAACCTGCCTGGGGTGGCTTACATCACTACCCCGCGTGAACGGGCGCTGACCGCACTATGCCGTGACTTATTGAGAAGTTACGGCGCCATTTGTTCCGGCGGCTGCAGCGACGTAGGAGCGGCGTTCGCGAAGCAGCACGCGACATATTCGATAACCATTCTCGTTTGTGGTAGGATGCACTACCATCCTTGATTCTTCAGTTGACCGCTCATTTTTCCCCGTGAGGCCTCATGCACATTGAGATTTGCGCCTTCGATCACGCTCACCCTTTGGGTGAACCGCTACGCACCCGATTGCACGGCAGGCGACGCCTGGCTGCGTTGCTCCTCCTTGCAGGGGGCGACCATGCGCGTCGTCGCGCCTTGCCAGACAACTCGCCAGACGCACACTCGGGCGTGTTCAACTGAGGATTCAAGGATCATTCCGCAGGCTCCCAGATGAACTGCGCCCGACCCCAGATCGTCCTCGATGTCACTACCGTGCGTAGGGCGAAAGTGTTTGGCTCCCCCCGCCTGGGTGCCCCAAGGGGGCAGCGATGTCTGCGCTGATTGCCGCCCTGCTCGACCCCACCGCCTACCCGCATCCGGCCCCGGCGCCGCGCCTGATCGAAACCCATATCTCCTGGGTGATCCTGGCCGGTGACTATGCCTACAAGATAAAAAAACCCCTCGAACTGGGCTTCCTCGACTTCAGCACCCTGGACAAACGTGAATTCTGCTGCCGTGAAGAAATCCGCCTGAACCGCCGCCTGGCCCAGGACACTTATCTGGACGTGGTTGCCATCTCCGGTTCGCCGCCCAGAATCGGCGGCACGGGCACAGTGCTGGAGTGGGCCGTGAAGATGCGCGCCTTCCCGGCGGAGTCCACCTTGGACCGGGAAGAGGAAATCACCACGGTACAGATCGACGCCATCGCCGACCGGGTGGCGCTTTTCCACGGAGAAATCGCCGCCGTGCCCATGGAGAGCGACTTTGGCACCGTGGCCGCAATTCATGCGCCGATGGCAGAAAACTTCAGGCAGTTACGCGCGATACGCCCAAAGGAAAAAGCCTGGGGTGAGCGCGGCGATGTGCTGCTTGCGCGGCTCGAAGCCTGGAGCGTGGCGGAAGGTCGGCGCCTCTCCAGCCACTTCATCGGACGCAAACGGCAAGGTTACATCCGCGAATGCCACGGCGACCTGCACCTGGGCAACATCGCCTGGGTGAACGGAGTGCCGCTGCCGTTCGATGGCATCGACTTCAACCCGGGGCTGCGCTGCATCGACGTCATCAGCGAGGTCGCCTTTCTCTGCATGGATTTAGCGCATCGCGGCCGGACGCCTCTGGCCTGGCGCTTCCTCAATCGCTACCTGGAGCACGGCGGCGATTACGCGGGCCTCGCCGCCCTCCCCTATTACCTGGTCTACCGTGCCCTGGTCAGGGCCAAGGTCGCCGCCATCCGCGCCAGTCAGGAGAATGCCGATTTCAGCGCAACCCTGAGCTATCTGCAACTGGCACACCACTTCACGCAAGGCGCAAGCCCGGCCATGGTGCTCATGCACGGCGTCTCCGGCTCTGGCAAGACCTCGATGTCGCAAACTCTGCTGGAGCGCCTAAGCGCATCTGTGCCTACGATCCGCCTGCGTGCCGACGTGGAGCGTAAACGCCTGTTCGGCCTTAACGCCCTGGCCGACAGCTATGCACAAGGCGTGGACATCTACAGCCGCGAGGCGGGAGAACGCACCCTGGCAAAACTGCTGGCACTCACGCACGGCCTGCTGGCGGACGGGTTCCCCGTGATCGTCGATGCCACGTTCATCAAGCGCGACTGGCGCGCGCCCTTCGAGAGACTGGCCAGCGCGCACACCCTACCCTGGTGCATCGCGGCGCTGCAAACCTCGCCCGAAGAGTCGCGTCGGCGAGTTCGCAGCCGTCAAGCCACCGGACTGGATGCTTCCGAAGCCGGACTCGACGTGCTCACCGCCCAACTCACGGCCATCGAGCCATTCGCCGAGGATGAGCGCCCCCACGTCGTTTACCTGGACGATGACCCGGACCGAGCCCTCGAACAGATACGAGCCTGCCATGTGTCTTTCCTAAATCTGCCATGACCACTCTCTCCCTACGCGAACTTCCCGCCGGACATTGCGGCACCATCGTGCGCATCGACGCCGGCATCGAACTCTCCGCACGCATGCGCGCCCTGGGGCTGCTGCCCGGACGCCGCGTCAAGGTGATCCGCAGCTCCCCCTTTCGTGGGCCTATCCAGGTGCGAGCCGGCCAGACCGACCTGATCATCCGCCGCGGCGAAGCTGCTGCGATCCAGTTGCTGCCTTGCAAGCCGGAAGTTGCCTGCTCCCCATGAGTAAAAGAATCGCCCTGGTTGGCATGCCGAACACCGGCAAGTCCACCCTGTTCAATCGCCTCACCGGGGCCGGCGCGCGCGTCGGCAACTGGCCCGGGCTCACCGTCGAGTTACTCTCGGCCAAGGTGTTGCTGGGCGACTCGATGCTGGAGTTGGTGGACCTGCCTGGCCTGCACAATCTGCATGGATTCTCCGAAGACGAGCGGGTGGCGCGACACTTCATCGAGACTCAGTCCCTCAACGGCATGCTGGTGGTGCTCAACACCACCCAACTGGAGCGGCAACTCGCCCTGGTGCTGCAACTCAAGTCACTCGGCCTGCCCATGTTGCTGGCCCTGAACATGGCCGACGAGGCGCAGAACCGTGGCATCCGTATCGATGTCGCGGTCCTGGAACAACGTTTGGGCATGCCGGTGCGTCTGATCAGCGCCAAGCTGGGGCGCGGCGTTCCGGAGTTGAAGCAGACCCTGGGCGACTGGTTGCGCGCACATCCCAAACCGATGCAGGCCAGCACCGGCGTACTCGCGGAAGACGATGTCATCGAAATCACGGTAGAGGAACTGATAGGCAAGAGCTTCCACATTCCGATCAGCCTCTCTCCTACCCGTACGGATCGCATCGACCACTACCTGTTGCATCCCTGGCTCGGCATCCCCCTGTTCCTGCTACTGATGCTGGGCGTATTCCAGGCCGTCTATGGCCTCGGAGTGCCGCTCCAGGACGGCCTGGCCTGGCTCCTGGGAGAGGCCAGGACACTGTGGCTGACTCCGCTGCTCGCCGGCCTGCCTGCATGGGCCAGAAGTTTCCTTCTGGAGGGACTGTACGACGGGGTAGGCACAGTGATGTCTTTCCTGCCTATCATCGTGGTGTTCTTCCTGGCCATGGCGGTCGTGGAGGACAGCGGTTACCTCGCCCGCGCAGCCTTCCTCATGGATGCGCTGATGTCGCGCCTGGGCCTCGATGGCCGCGCCTTCGTGATGCAACTCATGGGCTTCGGCTGCAATGTTCCGGCGATGATGGGCACCCGCGTGATCCGCAGCCACACGCAGCGCATCGCCGCGATGATGATGATCCCTTTCTCGTTGTGCTCGGCGCGACTTCAGGTGTTCTTGTTCTTCACCAGCGCCGTATTCAGCCCTCGCGCCGCACCCTGGGTGTTGTTCAGCCTCTATGTGATGAGCTTTTTCCTGGCTTTTTTCACCGCCTGGATGATGCGCGGGCATACCCGCCGCAGCGTCGATCCCCTGCTCATGGAACTGCCGCCCTACCGACTGCCCACCCTGGCTGCGCTGGCTCGACAATCGTTGCGAGAATCCGGGCATTTCCTGCGTCAGGCCGGGGGCTTCATCATCCTGGGCGTGGCCCTGGTCTGGTTCCTCACGCACTTCCCCCTGGACGCCGCCCCGGCGGGCCCGGCTACCCTCGCCGGCCACCTGGCGGACTGGATGAAACCGATCTTCACGCCGCTGGGCATCGATCAACTGCTCTCGATCGCCCTGCTGTTCGGCTTCGTTGCCAAGGAAGTGGTCATAGGCTCGCTCGCCGTCATCTACGGCGCCGGCGGCGATCAACTCGCAGGCATACTGGCGCATCGGCTCGACTGGGTGCAGGCCTACAGCTTCATGCTGTTCACCCTGGTCTACACGCCCTGCGTCTCCGCCCTGGCCACCCTGCGCCGCGAATCCGGCTCCAGCCGCGCCATGTGGGCCTCGATCGCCTGGTCGCTGTCACTCGCCTGGGTGCTCAGCTTCGCCTTCTACCAGGGCGCACGGGCACTGCTGTAGGCACGGGAGGATCACGAGAGAACGACGGGCACGGACCTGTTGGGGTCGATCAAAACAGATCGACGCTGCCGACGTTTACATTGGTCTGGGTGATGGATTTCTGATCCAGTCCGAGGAACTCGGCCTGGCTCAGGCACATTGCCTGGGCGATCTTGTCGATGCGCTTCTGGAAGCGCTGTAGCGCCAGGCGTTCCTCCTTGTCCTGCTGCGTCGCGTAGAGGCCGTTCAGGTAATGCTCCAGAAACTCGGAACGCTTCTGCACCTGTTCAAGCAACTGCCGGACCAGATCTTCGAATTGCAGGGACACGATCCCGTCCAGCACCTGCTTTTGTATCTGCTCGGAAACCTGGGTGACGTGGTGCGACTGATCGGTGGCGGCGACGTTCAGGTTCTCCATCTCGGCCCGCATCAGGCGCATGGTTTCCCGCGACTGGTCCGCCACGCTCATGTCCAGGTTGGACACCTGCTGTATGGAGGCGTCCACCTGGCCCATGACGGTTTCGATCTGCCCCAGCATGTCGCGGATCTGACTGCTGAACTCGTTGGTTCGTTTGGCCAGATTGCGCACCTCATCGGCCACCACGGCGAAACCGCGGCCCGCCTCGCCGGCACGCGCCGCCTCGATGGCGGCATTGAGCGCCAGCAGATCGGTCTGCTTGGTGATCTCGTTGACGTTGTTGAGAAACTGCACCACGGTCGCCATGAGGGTATCCATACGCGCAAAACTGGTGGCCGTCTGCAAACCGGCCGAGCGCACGTCGACCATGAAACCAACCAGTTGCTCGACGATGATCTCCGTGTCCTTGGTGAAGCGCCGGATGCCTGCGATCTGATCGCGTTGCTGTTTACCTTGCGAAACCTCCACCAGGCCTTCCACCAACTGCTTGAGCATGTCCATCTGGCCGATGGAACGTTGTCCCAGGCCGGTGAGACCGCCGGAGAGACGGGCCGTCGCATTGGCGACAATCTCATAGGCCTGGGAAATGCCACCGCGAATCGAGTTGAACTGGGCACGCGCCATGTCCATGGCCTCGCCATACTGGCGATCATGCCGCCCCATGAGCCGATCGAGCTCCAGAGTATCGGCTACGCTGCGCTGCCGCCAACGCGCCCGAGCGGAAAAACCCTGCTGTATCGCCAGACCCAGACTGACGAGCGCGCCCAACTGCAACAGCAGGCTCAGCGTGGTATTGCCAGTGAAGAACAACAGCCCCAGCACGAGGCCTTGCAGGGTTATCGCGACCCACTGTGCGACATCGTCGAGGCGCATGGTATATATATCCTTGTGCATAGATAGTTCGAAGCTCGGCATAGTCTCCCATTAGAGCGCCGCATGACAAATTCTGAACGGCACGGACACCTGGTGGGAACATCCCGCACCTACCCCGCGCATACCGAACAGAATGAGCGAATCAGGGTTT
Source organism: uncultured Pseudomonadota bacterium (assembly GCA_903883985.1). Classification (GTDB taxonomy): domain Bacteria; phylum Pseudomonadota; class Gammaproteobacteria; order Burkholderiales; family Thiobacillaceae; genus PFJX01. The sequence continues at coordinate 5,815 of CAISDD010000337.1, forward strand.
ATAGTGCGCGCCATGCTAGGCAAGTCTTCCTCACGGCGCAGCGCCGTTCTCAAATCCTCCCGGTTGGCACCCCGCGCCGCGCGGCAGTTGCGCGAAGTCGTGTGGCTGGCCTCCGTGGGCCTCGCGATCTATCTCGGCATGATACTGCTCACTTACCACGGCAGCGATCCGGGCTGGTCACGCACCGGACTCGATCAGACCGTGGCCAATAGCGGCGGACATTTCGGAGCCTGGGCTGCCGATCTCCTGCTTTACCTGTTCGGCCACTCCGCCTGGGGGTGGGTCGTTCTGTCCTTGTTCATGGTCTGGTGGGGGTACCGCAGTCTGGGTGAAGCGGAATGCGAGCAGCACCACAGCTTGGGGTTGACCCTGATCGGCTTTTTCCTGGTGCTGCTGTGCAGCAGTGCGCTCGAAGCTCTGCGTTTCCACGACCACGGCGCACAACTGCCTCTGCGCGCGGGTGGCGCGCTGGGCGATGCCCTGGCGCGCCTGATGCAGACCGTGTTCGGCTTCGATGGCGGCACGGTATTGTTGCTGCTCGCCTGGGGTGCGGGTGCCAGCCTGTTCACCGGAGTCTCGTGGATCGTCCTCGCGGAAAAACTGGGTACGGCCATCGAGACCGGCTTCACCCGCACCGTGAGCGCCTGGCAGGCCTGGCGCGACCGGCAGGCCGGTGCGGCCGCGCTGAACGAGCGCGAGGAAGTGGTGCGCAAGGAAAGAAAGCGCATGGTCAAGGAGACTCCAGTGCGCATCGAGGCGGCTGCGCCAGTCATCGTGAAGTCGCAGCGGGTAGACGAAGAGCGCCAGGAACGTCTGTTCCACGACCCCTCCGACGATCAGCGCCCACCATTGCGCCTGCTCGACGTCACACCTTCGGCCCTGACTCAGGTCGACCAGGCTGCTCTGGAAGGGACCTCGCGCCTGATCGAGCGCAAGCTGCGCGAATTCGGCGTGGAGGTGAAGGTGCTGGCGGCCTACCCTGGCCCGGTCATCACCCGCTACGAGGTGGAACCCGCCACGGGGGTGAAGGGCAGCCAGGTCACCAACCTGGCCAAGGATCTGGCGCGCGCGCTCTCCCTGGTGAGCATCCGCGTGGTCGAGACCATACCGGGCAAGACCTGCATGGGGCTGGAACTACCCAACAACGTGCGCCAGATCGTGCGCCTGACCGAGATACTCTCCGCCAAGGTCTACAACGACAACGCCTCGCCCCTGACCCTGGCCATGGGCAAGGACATCAGCGGCAACCCCATCGTTGCCGATCTGGGCAAGATGCCGCACGTACTGGTGGCGGGCGCGACTGGTTCGGGAAAATCGGTGGCGATCAACGCCATGATCCTGTCACTGCTCTACAAGGCCAAGCCAGAAGAAGTGCGCCTCATCATGGTCGACCCGAAGATGCTGGAACTTTCCTCCTACGAAGGCATTCCGCACCTGCTCGCCCCCGTGGTCACCGACATGAAGCTGGCAGCGGGCGCCCTGAACTGGTGCGTGGTCGAGATGGACAAGCGTTACCGTTTGATGTCGTCCCTGGGTGTGCGCAACATCGCGGGCTTCAACCAGAAGCTCGTAGCAGCGGAAAAGGCCGGGGCGCCCTTGACCAATCCCTTCTCCATCACCCCGGACAACCCGGAACGCTTGGTCACCCTGCCCTACATCGTCATCCTCATCGACGAACTCGCCGACTTGATGATGGTGGCCGGCAAGAAGGTGGAGGAGCTCATCGCCCGCCTGGCACAGAAGTCGCGCGCCGCCGGCATGCATCTGGTGCTGGCCACGCAACGCCCCTCGGTGGACGTCATCACCGGCCTGATCAAGGCCAACATCCCCACCCGCGTCGCCTTCCAGGTGACCAGCCGCATCGACTCGCGCACCATCCTTGACCAGCAGGGTGCGGAATCCCTGCTGGGTCAGGGCGACATGCTCTACCTGCCGCCCGGTCAGGGCCAACCGACGCGATTGCACGGCGCCTTCGTCTCCGACGACGAGGTGCATAGGGTCTGTGCCTGGCTGAAGGAACTCGGGCCGCCGCAATACGACGAAACCGTGCTGGCCAACCCCGAGGAAGCCGAAGGCGAAGACGCGGGCACGAAGGATGCAGAAGCCGACGCGCTCTATGACGACGCCGTAGCCTACGTGCTCAAGAGCCGCCGCGCCTCGATTTCCTCGGTGCAGCGGCAACTGCGCATCGGCTACAACCGCGCGGCCCGGCTCATCGAAGCGATGGAACGCGCCGGGCTGGTCTCCTCCATGCAAACCAACGGCAACCGCGAAGTGATCGCCCCAAAAAATGACGCCTAAACCCCATGACACCTAAATACCTCTTTCCCCTGCTGGTCGCCTTCTGTGTCCATGCTCACGCCGACGCACAGGGACGGCTATCCGCCTTCATCAGTCAGACACGGGGGCTCAAGGCGCAGTTCAGCCAGTCCGTATTCGACCGCAAGGGCCACAAGACCCAGGAATCCAGCGGCACCCTGTATTTTTCGCGGCCGGGCAAGTTTCGTTGGGTCTACCAGAAGCCTTACGCGCAATTGCTGGTAGGCGATGGCAAGCACCTGTGGATTTACGACGAAGACCTCGACCAGGTCACCGTGCGCAAACTGGATATCGCCATCGGTGACAGCCCCGCCGCCCTGCTTGCCGGCGAGAACGACATCGAAAAACGCTTTCTGCTGAAAGACGCGGGCAACCGCAATGGCCTCGACTGGGTGGAGGCCACGCCGAAGTCATCGGGCGGCAGCTTCGAGTTGGTGCGCCTGGGCTTCAAGGATGACAACTTGCGAGCCATGGAACTGAAGGACAGCTTCGGTCAGACCACCTTGCTGCATTTCTCCAACCTGGAACGCAACCCGGCCATGGGTGGCAGCCTGTTCCGCTTCACACCGCCCAAGGGCGCGGACGTGATCAGCGACCAATAGGCGCGGCAGTTCCTCTTACAGCGCGAAGGCTGAAGGTAGGGCGGAAAAGCGGTTTTTCGCGCCTTCCGCCGGATGTTGGTCATTCGGCGGATAACGCCGGCTCATCCGCCCTACGCGGACTTCCCAACCCGTAGGGTGGATAAGCGATAGCGCATCCACCATCAACGCTGAGGAATCAAGGATAATCAGGCCCGAACCAAGCCGGCTTCTACCTGGTCGCGCCTGTCACGGCCGACTAGCAATTCGATCAGGGTCAGGGCGAAATCCATCGCCGTCCCAGGCCCGCGCGAGGTGACCACCTTGCCGTCCACCACTACCGGCGCGTCCACGCAGATCGTACTCGCCAGACCCAGTTTCTCAATGAAACCGGGGTAACTGGTGGCGCGCCGACCGTCGAGCAGCCCGGCCTGGGCCAGGGCAATGGGTGCGGCGCACAGGGCCGTGGTGTATTTTCCGGCTGCCCCCATGCGCCGCAGCAGGGCCTGCACTCGGAGGTCGTTCTTGAGATGCTCGGCGCCCGGCATGCCGCCGGGTAGGGCGATCATGTCGAACTCGCGTGCCATGGCTTCGTCCAGCGTAGCGTCCGGCAGTACCCGCAAGCCGCGGCTGCCTTCGACCGGCCCGGCGCTCAAGCCGGCCAGCACCACCTCGATGCCGGCGCGACGCAGCAGATCACTCAGGGTGACGGCCTCCAGGTCTTCAAAACCAGGTGCCAGGGGAATCAGAACGCGTTTCATGGGCAGGCCCCCTTCAAGGTCGACAGCC
>CAISDD010000338.1 GCA_903883985.1 uncultured Pseudomonadota bacterium
GAGGGTCGTTTGTGTAGGAGCGGTTTACGATGCGATCGCTGCAATCGTCGTTGGCGGCCCGCCTGCTGGCAGAAACGTCCGGTAGGGGGCCATGGTGGCGTCCCTGCCAGAGCGAGCGTTTGCCGTTTGCGGCTGCCGGAACATCGGTCCGCAAGCGAGCGCCCTACTGCTACGCGCTACCCACTAAAAATCACATAGAGCCAGGTTTTCCTGCCGAAGCAGCCTGTTACGGTGGATAATTCAGAGACTCGATGAAGAAGCGACGCGATGTACTTGAGCAAGCATGACCTCCTGCAGATGGACGATGAGTGGCTGAAAAAGCTGCCGGCGGAGCGTTTGCTGGATGTGTCGAAGCGCTTGTTGCACGATGTGAAGGTACTCCAGGATCGGCAGAACCAGACGCCGAACAACAGTTCGCGGCCTCCAGGCAGTCAGGCTCCGTGGGAGCGGTCGGCGAGTTCTGGCGAGGCCACCCAGGAGACGGAAGCAGAGTCAGCCGAAGACGAAGAGACGGACGAGGTACAGGCTGAGGCCCCCGAGGCATCTACACCCGCCGCGAAGCCAGCGCGCGACACCAAGAACAAGAAATCAGATAAGAAGCAGGGCAAGCAGCCGGGCAGTCAGGGTTATGGGCGCACACAGAAGTTGATGGTGACCGATACATGCGAGCACCATCCTGAGGTCTGTGCTGCCTGTGGTTGCGCGATTGCGGTGGACTCGGATGCGCTGGTGTACACCGCGTGGGACGAGATAGATATTGCGCCGCAGGTCGAAGGGGAGATTGGGCTGCGTCTTAGCGTCACCCGGCATCTCCTGCACGAAGGCCATTGTGTGTCGTGCGGCCACGATAGCCGTGCGCAGACCTGGCGGGCATCGGCCGATGAATTGTGGGACAAGGTGGAGTTGGGCCAATGGCGGCTGGTTGGCCCTCGCTTGGCCGGAATGATCGTGCTGTTGTCATTGCGCATGCGCTTGTCACGAGCGCTCATACGCGAATTCCTGATCGAGTTATTCGGCTTGCAGTTGAGTACGGGCGTGATTGATCAGACCATCCGGGAAGCGGGGCGAGCCAGTGCACCGCTGGAGGAGTCGTTGGTAGCCGACATCCAGCAGGCAACGCTATTGTATCTCGATGAAACGCCGTGGCATGAATCCAACACCTTGCTGTGGCTTTGGGTACTGGTGAGTACCTACACGGCGCTGTACCTCATCGGCCCACGCAGCCGGGAAATGGTAGAGAACGTACTGGAGAACCTGTTTCTGGGCACGCTCATGAGCGATGGTTATGTCGTCTACCGTCACTGGAAGGATCGCTTGCGCTGCTGGCCGCACCTGTTGCGCAAACTGCGTGGGCTGGCGGAATCCAGTGATGCTCGGGTGGCGGGGGTCGGACAGGAAATGGAAATCATCATGAAAATCTTGATGGCATCCATTTACGAGGCTCGTACTACGCCACCGCTGGTGCCTCTGACCCAACATCACCGGGCAGATATCGAACGCCTGCGAAAACTGTGCGAGTCGCACCGGGGGGATACCCACGACAAACTGCGTCAGGTTGCGCGCGAATTCCTGTATGACTGGGACGTGATCCTGCGCCCGGTCGCCGAGCCGCACCTGCCACTATCGAACAATGCCGCAGAGCAAGCACTGCGCCACTGGGTGATTTCCCGCCGCATCAGTTATGGCACCCGCTCCAGTGCCGTTTCCCGTGCCTATGCCCTCCTCGCCAGCATCATCGAGACTTGCCGCCGGCGTGGCGCCTCTTCATGGCAGTATCTCGGTACCGTCATCGCTGCCGCTCGACTAGGATTACCCCTGCCAGCTCTCCCAGCAATCCCGATGGGGGTCTGAACGGTTACCGTGAAAGCCACCTCACCAAGGACAACGAGGGTTCCGCCCTGCCGCTAGGGAAGGGAAATGGGTGGAACGATACTGCTGGTTCAAGCAGTTGCAGTTTCAGGCCAGTAGCCGAA
>CAISDD010000339.1 GCA_903883985.1 uncultured Pseudomonadota bacterium
AAGGCGGACGTGCAGGTGAAGAGCGACAAGGGCGAATTGATGTCGGTGCCGGCCACGGCCTCGCTCAACGAAGTGGTCAAGGCCCTCAACGCCCTGGGTGCGACTCCCCAGGATTTGCTCTCCATTCTTCAGGCCATGAAGGCCGCGGGTGCGCTCAAGGCCGACCTGGAGATCATCTGATGATCGCTCGCGCGGAATCCCTCAGTGTCGATGTGTCCGGCGCCCAGGCACTCAAGGCTCGTGCCGCCTCAGGCGACAAGGGCGCCCTGCGCGCGGCGGCACAGCAGTTCGAGTCGCTGATGGTAGGTCAGATGTTGAAGACCATGCGCGAGACCAAGTTTTCCGAGGAGGACGACCCCATGAACAGTGGGGAGGGCACCAAGCTCTACCGCGATCTCCTCGACCAGCAATGGGCCAGCCAGTTGTCCAAGGGGCGCGGTCTGGGTTTCGCCGACATGATCGTGAAGAGCATGGAGAAATATGCCGAGCCCACCGCCGCTGCGAAATCCGCTGCGCCCTTGCTGCACCCCGTTGCTGGCCCTGTAGGCATCGCGGGCGCCTAAAGAACGCTCGGCAGAACGCCGATATTGATAGCAACAGGAGGTTGCCATGTCATCCGGATTACTTGGAATGATAGGAAGCGGTCTTTCGGGCTTGAATGCAGCCCAGGCCGGTCTTCTCACCACTCAGCAGAACATCACCAACGTCAACACGCCGGGTTACAACCGTCAGGAGGCGATTTATGCGTCGCAGACGCCGTCCTACAGCAGCTCCGGCTGGCTCGGTAACGGCGTGGCGGTCGCCTCGGTGCAGCGGGTGTATAGCCAGTTCCTCGACAACCAGGTGCAGACCAACCAATCCCAGTTGTCCTACTATCAGACCTATTCCACTGTGGCCAGCCAGGTCGATTCACTCCTGGGGAGCAGCACCAACGGCCTCTCCAACCAGATCGACGCCTTCTTCAGCGCCGCCAATGAAGTCGCGAATTCGCCGACTTCCACCGCCGCGCGCCAGACCCTGTTGTCTGGTGGGCAATCGCTCAGCAACCAGATCAGCAATACCCATGACGCGCTGCAACAGCAGCTCACGGCCAGCAACCAGGCGGTGACCAGCCTGACCGCGCAGATCAATACCTATGCCAGACAGATCGCCACCTTGAATCAGAACATCACCAGCATGCAGGCCCAGAACGGCCAGCCGCCGAATGATCTCCTTGATCAGCGCAATCTGGCCGTCACCAACCTCAACGGCCTGGTCAATTCCACCACCTCGCAGCAGAGCAATGGCCAGATCGATGTCTACATCGGCAATGGTCAGGCCCTGGTTTCGGGCAGTCAGGTCAATCAACTGACTGCGACGCCAGACCCCAACGATACCTCCAACACCCAGCCACCCTCTCTGGTGCCGCAAATGAACGCTTCGGGAACCCAGATACCTCTGAGCAGCAGCCAGATCAGTGGCGGCGAGTTAGGCGGCTGGATGGCCTCGCGGGATGGCGTTGTGAAGCCGGCCATGGCCAACCTGAACCGCCTCGCGGTGTCCATCGGCGCGGCGGTGAATCAGGTTCAGACCAGTGGGGCTTACTACAATTCGTCGAACAACACGATGCAGGCGGGGAGCAACTTCTTCAGCGGCGTGGTGCAGCCGACCGGAACGACCACGGATGCGATCGGCATCAAGCTATCCAGTAACGCGCTGGTGAATAGCAACTTCGCGGTGACGTACAACTCGGGCACCAATCAATACACGCTGACCAGCGCGGCGGGGTCGGATACCCAGTCGGCGGGGACGGAGTTCAGCATCAACGGGGTGGCGCAAGGTTTCAGCATCACGGCGGGAACGCCAGCACCGAGTTCTTCCAGCGATACCTGGTCACTCAACATTCAGGACTACGCGGCGACCATGACGACGCTGCTTGGCAATAGCAGTCAGATCGCCGCAGCGAGTCTGGCCACGGGTGCCCACGCGAGCAATACCGGCACGGGCACGCTTGCCGCTTCGCAGTTATCCGCTACGGGTTTGCAGGCCTTGTCGGCTTCGGCTCCGGTCACGCTCACCTATGACAGCACATTGGGGCAGTTCGCGGTGAGCGGTGCGACGCCCCCCGTGGCGAATATCGCGTACACCTCGCCCGGCCCGCAGACCCTGAGCTTCAACGGTATCAGCCTGGCCATGAGCGGGAGCCCCGCCAATGGGGATGCCTACACGGTGAACACGCCCGGCCCGGGCGACAACAGCAACATGTTGGCCCTGAGCGCGCTGCAAACCACGAAGCTGCTCGATAACGGCAATACCACACTGGGTGGGGGGACGGCTCGGCTAGTCGGCGACGTGGCGACTTCCGCCGCAAATGCCGCGCTCAACAGTACGACCTACGGTGCGTTAAAGACCCAGGCTACGCAGGCGCAGCAATCTTACTCCGGTGTGAACCTTGACGAGGAGGCCGCCAACCTGATTCGTTACCAGCAGGCCTATCAGGCCGCAGCCAAGGCACTGTCCGTGGCCAGCACCCTGTTTGCCGCCATCCTCGCCATCAGTCCTTGAGGGGTGAACCATGCGTATCAGCAGCCTTAGTTTCTCGACGTCGAGCCTGCCGGGCATCATGGACAACCAGTCCAGCATCGCCCGTCTCAACCAGCAGATATCCAGTCATCAGAAGTACCTATCTCCCCAGGACAATCCGCTCGCAGCGCGTCAAGCGATGACCCTGTCCAGCAGTATCGCCCTCGACACACAATATGTGGCGAACCAGACTCAGGCGAATCAGACCCTGAGCGAGGAGAGCACCGTACTGCAGGGGATGCAGGCCGCGCTGCAAGGCGTGTACGGTTTACTCACGACCACCACCGGCAACATGACCCAGGCGCAACGAAACGCGGAGGCGACGACCCTGGTGAATTACTTCAAGCAGATCAAGGAGTACGCGAACAGTCAGGATACCTCGGGAAATTATCTCTTCGCCGGCAGCAACAGCAACACCCAGCCGTATCAGAACACCATGACCTACCCCGCGATCGCCGCCACTCAGGCGACGACCTACACCGGCACGCCCGACGGCCCCTTGTTAAGCTCGCAAGGCGTGCGCACGGTGGGCATCTCCAATGGGGGCAGTGTACAAGTCAGCGACAATTTGCAGAATGTGATCCAGTTTTCCAGTCCGGTGTCGATTCCCTATTCTGCCGCGGTCGTGCCCGCGACCACGCCTCCCACTTACACCACCACGCCGGTTAGCACCAAGGATGTGTTTCAGGCGATCGACCAGATGGCCATCGCCCTCTCCGACCCGAATCTGACCGGCAGTCAGGTGCAGAAGGCGATGGGTGTCGCCGGCAGCGCCATCAATACCGCACTGAGCACGCTACAGACGGTACAGAGTCGGGTGGCGGTGGCTCAGGTGCAGATCATAGACACCCAGACGAACACCAAGAGCCGGATGACGGTCAGCCAGAATGCCTTGAGCGACTTAACTCTGGTCGATCAGGCTTCAGCCATCATGGAGATGCAAACCCGCCAGACCAGTTTGCAGGCCGCCATGACGGCTTTTGCCCAGACCTCTAAGCTGTCCATGTTCAACTACCTGTAGGCGGCCTGGCGTGCTGGTTTGAGGCGCATTCGTCCGACACGCGGAAAATTGTCGCGCGTCGAGTGGCCGCCATGGTCACGGGATCGTCCTTCCCTAGGGGGGATTATGCCCTGGCGGCCGGCCGAAACGCCTGCCGCAGCCCGTGTGTAGACTGTATCCGGCCTTCGCGACCCTCTTGACCCAAAAAAAATTTATTTACAAACAAATAAGTCTGATTAGGGCGGCTTCAACCCCGGTGCTATCCTCGCCGCCCAATACCCGCCCAGTCTG
>CAISDD010000340.1 GCA_903883985.1 uncultured Pseudomonadota bacterium
GGGCAAGCCCGCTCCTACGGGGTGGGGCGAACGTTTTCACGTTAAGTAAGGAAATGAACTCATGAAACTCGCAGTTCTGCCGGGTGACGGCATAGGCAAGGAGATCGTCGCACAGGCGGTCAAGGTTCTCGACGTGCTCAAGGGCGAAGGCGCCGGGATCGAGATGGAATACGGCAACATCGGCGGTGCCGGTTTTGATGCCGAGGGCGACCCGCTGCCGGAATCTAGCCTGAAGCTGGCCCGCGCGGCCGATGCCGTGTTGTTGGGTGCGGTCGGCGGCCCACAGTACGACCAGCTTGATCGCCCCTTGCGCCCTGAGCGCGGCCTGTTGCGCATTCGCAAGGAACTCAATCTGTTCGCCAATCTGCGCCCGGCCCTGTTGTATCCGGAACTGGCCGGTGCTTCGTCGCTCAAGCCAGAAATCGTGTCCGGCCTGGACATCATGATCGTGCGCGAGCTCACCGGTGATGTGTATTTCGGTCAGCCGCGCGGCGTCGAGGTCAGGAACGGCGAGCGAGTTGGCTTCAACACCATGATCTATTCGGAATCCGAAGTGCGTCGGGTGGCGCATGTCGCCTTCGCCATCGCCATGAAACGCGGCAAGAAACTCTGCTCGGTGGAAAAGGCCAACGTGCTGGAGTGTTCGGAACTCTGGCGCGACGTGGTGGCGGAAGTGGCCAAGGACTACCCGGAGGTGGAACTGTCCACCTTGTACGTGGACAACGCCGCCATGCAACTGGTGAGGAATCCCAAGCAGTTCGACGTGATCGTCACCGGCAACCTCTTTGGCGATATCCTCTCCGACCAGGCCTCTATGCTCTCCGGCTCCATCGGCATGCTGCCCTCGGCCTCGCTGGACGAGAACAACAAGGGTATGTACGAGCCCATCCATGGCTCCGCCCCGGACATCGCCGGTCGCGACATCGCCAATCCCTTGGCCACCATCCTGTCGCTGGCGATGATGTACCGCTATACCTTCGCAGACATGGCCACCGCCGATCGCATCGAGGCCGCAGTGAAGAAGGTCATCGCCCAGGGCTACCGCACCGGCGACATCTGGACCGAGGGCGGCAACAAGGTATCGTGCTCGGCGATGGGGGATGCGGTCGTTGCCGCGATGTGATTGTGTTGTCGGCTTACGCGATGAAACCGCTAAGTGATGCTGCGAAACAGATTTGGTTTGCCACCGAGCCCCTCACCCTGCCCTCTCCCGAAGAGGGTTCCACCCCCTTCCCCCTCCGGGGGAAGGGCCGGGGATGAGGGCCTGCGCCGGCAGCTTAATGAAGGCAAGTTACGCGACATTACTTAACCCGACTTACGATTATTTGGAATCAAGGACAAGCAAAATGAAGCGAGTTGGTCTGATCGGCTGGCGTGGCATGGTGGGCTCGGTGCTCATGGGCCGCATGTTGGAAGAACACGATTTCGACGGGATCGAGCCGGTGTTCTTCACTACTTCCAACGTTGGGGGGAGTGCACCCAACCTCGGCCGCGACGTGCCTCCGTTGAAGGATGCCGGCAGCATCGCCGATCTCAAGGCGATGGACATCATCCTCACCGCCCAGGGCGGCGACTATACGAAGGAGGTCTACCCGTTGCTGCGCGCTGCCGGCTGGAACGGCTACTGGATCGATGCGGCTTCCACCCTGCGCATGCGGGACGAGGCCATCATCATCCTCGACCCGGTGAACAAGGGCGTGATCCAGGATGGCATCAGCAGCGGCGTGAAGACCTACGTTGGCGGCAACTGCACAGTGTCCCTCATGCTCATGGCCATCGGCGGCCTGTTCGATGCCGGCCTGATCGAGTGGATTTCGCCCATGACCTATCAGGCAGCCTCCGGGGCGGGTGCGCGCAATATGCGCGAGTTGATCGGGCAGATGGGCGCGGTTCACAGCGAAGTGAAGTCCTTGCTTGACGACCCGGCTTCCGCGATCCTGGAAATCGACCGCAAGGTCGCCGATTTCATCCGTTCCGAGCGTTACCCGCTCGAAGCCTGGCCGGTCCCCCTGGCCGGCAACCTGATTCCCTGGATAGACGTGGCCCTGGCTTCGGGCCAGTCCAAGGAAGAGTGGAAGGCGCAGGTGGAGGCCAACAAGATACTGGGTCGCGGCGCTGCCCCGATTCCCATCGATGGCCTGTGCGTGCGGGTCGGCGCGATGCGCTGCCATTCCCAAGCGCTCACCATCAAGATGACTCGCGACGTTCCCCTGGACGAGATCCACGGGCTCATCGCCGCGCACAATCCGTGGGTGAAGGTGGTGCCGAATGAGCGCGAGATCAGCATGCGCGAGCTCACGCCCGCTGCCGTCACCGGTACGCTGGCCGTGCCGGTTGGCCGCATGCGCAAGCTCAACATGGGGCCGGAATACCTGACCGCCTTTACCGTCGGCGACCAGCTTCTCTGGGGGGCCGCCGAGCCGTTACGGCGCATGCTGCGCATCCTGCTGGAAGCATGAGCGTGGCCGACCACACATCGCACTTCGATCTGGCGGTCCTGGGTGCGGATGACCCTCTCGGTGAAGCCGTTCTGCGCCTGCTGGAAGAGCGCGAGCTCGCGATCGGCCGGCTGTATCCGCTGACCTCGAACGAGGTCGAAACCTCGGTTGGCTTTGCCGGAAAGGATTGGCCCTGCCTGACGGAGAGTGAATTCGACTTCAGCCTGGCGCAGGCTCTGGTCGTGGCGACCCGTGCCGGTATTGCGACCAGCCTGGCGGCTCAAGCGCTCGTCGCGCGGCCGACGCTGCCGGTGGTGACGGTCGAGGACATCGAGCCGGCACCCTCCGTGGTCGTGGCAAGGGTGCTCCGGGTGGTCGATGCCTTGTCGGGTGTGCACAGCGCAGAAGCCTTTGTTGCCCTGCCCGTGGCTATGGCCGGCAGGGCCGGCATCGATGAACTGTCCAGCCAGACGCGTGGCCTGTTCAATCTGGAGAGTCCCGATCCGGAAATTTTCCCGCAGCAGGTTGCCTTCAATCTTTCACCCTTGCCGGATTCAGGGTACGACGCCGTGCTGGGTGTGGCCGCGCAGCGCCTGCTGGGAAAGCCGCTACAGGTCGGTTTCAGCAGCATCCAGGCGCCGATGTTTTTCGGTGCGGCGGTGATGCTTCATGTTCGCACTGCACAATCCGTGGAGTTGGGCGCGTTGCGCCAGGCCCTGACGCGCGTCCAGGGCATCACCCTGATGGAAACCGGGTTGCCGGGCGCCATGCCGACGCCGGCGACCGATGCGGCGGACAGCGATGATGTCTTTATCGGCCGCATCCAGGCGGTGGATAAACATCTCCGGTTCTGGCTGGTGTTCGATCCCATACGTCTGGAGGCGCTACAGATCGTCGCGGTCGTGGAAAATTGGATTGATAAGCCGGCAAATTCGATGCTAACGTGAGCCTTCCCAAATTAGTGCGCCCAAGCCCATGAGATTTTTCATGAAGTTACGGTGCAAGTCGCGACCGTGACCTCGAAGCTCCCCTCGCCCTCTGGGAGAGGGGTTGGGGGGTGAGGGAACCGTGCATGGCCTGGCGTGGCTTAGTATGTACGGGGGCGACCCGCGGCCATGAACGGTTGCACGGACTGTGGGCGCGTGCCATCGCGGCATAATGGGTTAGAGGACAGGGGCGGAGAAATGCATAAAAACATGAAAACCAGCGCATTGTTGTGGGCCTTGCTGCTCTCGGTAGGGGGGGTGGAAGCTGCTGGATTGGGTAAGCTCAGCGTCCAGTCTGCCTTGGGCCAGCCGCTACGGGCGGAGATCGAATTGCTCTCTGTCAACAAGGACGAACTCGCCGGGGTGAGTGTGCGTCTGGCCGGAGCCGAGGCTTTCAGGCAGGCGCGTATAGACAGGATCGCGGCCCTGGCCGGTTTGCGCTTCAGCGTCGAGCAACACGCCAACGGGCAACCGGTCATCCGGATCAGTTCCAGTGTGCCGATCGCCGATCCGTTCCTGGATATGTTGATTGAAGTTAGCTGGAACTCCGGGCGCCTGCTGCGCGAATACACCATCCTGCTGGACCCGCCTAGCGATGCCAAGCCGGCCCCGGTCACGGTGGCGCCGCCTCTGGTCGCCGAACCTGTCACGCTGGAAAGTAAGGAAGTGGCGGAAAGCCCCAGGGTCCGGGCGCCGGAGTCCGCTCCCGCGAGCCCGCCCGAGCGTTACGGCCCGGTGAAAAATGGCGAAACCCTGCGCGGGATCGCCAATAAGGTCGCGCCGGAGGGCGTCACTCAGGAACAGATGATGGTCGGCCTCTACCAGGGCAACCGGGATGCGTTTTTTGCGGCGAACATGAACCGCTTGAAGCGCGGCCACGTGCTCGATGTGCCGACGGCCGAGGGCGTACATCTGCAGGTCTCGCCCGCACAGGCGAACCGCATCGTCCAGAGCCAGAGCGCGCAGTGGCATGACTACCGCAGGAAAATTGCCGAAATGGCGACGGATGTGCCCGCCGCCAGGGCCCCCGCCAGCGGCAAGCTCGCAGCCTCCGGAGAAGAACGGGAGGTGCCCGCAGCCTCAGCCTCCAGAGATGTGCTCAAGCTGTCCAAGGGCGAGCCTGGCGGCAGCCGCGCCAACGCCAGAACCCAGGAAAAGCTGCAAGCGCTGGAAGAAGAGGTCGCCTCCAAGGGCCGGGCGTTGCAAGAGGCGCAGGATAGGGTGGGTCAGCTCGAACGCACCGTGCGCGACATGCAGAAGTTGCTCGAGTTGAGGGCTCAGGAGGCCGCCAAGGTGCCGCCGGCGGCGAAGCCGGCCGTACCCGTGCAGCACCCCGTGGCGAAGGGGGTGGAAGCACCAGCCGCAGCACCCGTAGCCAGGCCGAAGCCCGCGCCAGTGCCGGTGCCGGTGCCCGTGACGGCGCCAAGTTCGAGCTGGGTGTCCACCTTCCTCTCCAGTCCGCTTTATCTCGGTGGTCTCGCCGCGGCCCTCCTGCTGTCGGTATTGTTGTGGATGATGATGGTGGGCAGCCGCCGCCGTCATGGACTCAACAAGTTTGAAGACAGCATCATGACGGGAGGCGAATTCAAGAACAACGCCGTGTTCAACGCCGCAGCACCCTCACCTGCCGGCGCCAGCACAGAGGGTAGCATGTTGCTGACCGACTTCAGCCGCTTGGGTCTGGGCGCGATCGACACCCATGAGGTTGACCCCATCGCCGAGGCCGAGGTTTACATGGCCTATGGTCGGGATGCCCAGGCCGAAGAGATACTGCGGGAGGCGCTGGGCAAGGATCCCGGTCGCCACGAAATCGCCTTGAAGCTCCTGGAAATCTATGCGGCCCGCAAGGATGCCGCAGCCTTCGAGACCGTGGCCAGCGAGTTGTATGCCGGCCTGGGTGGGCAGGGAACGCCCGTCTGGCAGCGTGCAGCCGAGATGGGGCGCAGCATCGATGCCTCGAATCCGCTCTATCGGGCCAACGAGATTCCTGATGTCGTCAAGGCGAGTGCCCGCCCCGCCGCAGTACCCCAGGCCGCGTTCTCGCCCGATGTTGTGGATGACTGGGATGCCTTGGAGCTGACTCCTGAGCAGGGCGACGATTTCGAGATCACGGTTGCGGCTTCTTCCGCGACCGGATCCGGGGCCGCGGAGCTCGTGTCTATCGTGCCCTCCCCGGAAGAGGCCGCATTCACCGCATCCCTCCCGGCGCAAGAATTTGCCCTGGAGTTCGAGCCTGCCGAGACGCTGGCATCGCTGCCGGCCAATCTTGTGCCCTTGCCCGAGGCCTTGGATTGGGAGATGTCCACAGTTCCTGCGCCCGATGAAGTCGCAGCGGAGTCCGAGGCGGCACCGGTGGTCGAAGCCGGGTTTTCGGCTCCCGTCTGGCAAGAGCCGACTGAGGATATGGAATTCGAGGCCACGCCGGTATTCGATGAGGTAAGTGAGTCCGTGCCTGTGCGCGCGGCAGCCCCGGTGCTCGATTTCTCCGGAATCGATCTCGAATTTGATATGGTCGAGCCGGAATCTCTGGATGAGGAACTCGAGCTTCCCGCCCCGAAAATCAAGATGCCCGAAGTCGTGGTGGCCGAGGTCGAGGTGCCCTTAGCGGCCCCAGAAACCCCGGCTCCCGTCGAAATCCCGCCGGAACTGGACGAGGATGAATTCATCCCCGATATGCTGGAGGAATTCAAGCCTCTCGCCAGGACTGCGGTTGCGGCGACAGAAGTTCCGGAGGTCGCGGTGTTTGACCCGGAGTTGTGGGAAGAGGTGAACACCAAGCTCGACCTCGCGCGCGCCTATTTGGAGATGGGGGACCAGGAGGGAGCACGGGAAATCCTGGAGGAGGTGCTGGGCGAGGGCGACGCGAAGCAGAAAGCCGATGCCGACAAGTTGCTGGCCGAGGCGAGATAAGGAGAAATTTTGAGGCTATCCTCGCATCCGGCAAGCCGTATCCTGATCTACCTCCTGGCAGCCCTGGCAATACCGGGGCTGCCTTTTTTTCTGCTGCTGCCGATCCTGCTCACGGCCCTGGTCGGCGACTCTCCGCGTCAACCGTGGTTTTTGCTTTGGCGCACACGTTGGCTGTTGCTGGTGATGTTCCTGGGTTATGGCTTCAGTTTGCCCGGTGAGCCCGCCCTGGCCTGCTTGGGCGCTTACTCGCCCAGCCAGGCCGGATTGTTGCGCGGCGGTCAGCAGGCCCTGCGCTTGCTGCTGCTGCTGCTCTGGCTTGACATCCTGGTGCTGCGTATGCCCACCCCCGCGCTCATGGCCGGTGTCTACATTCTGCTGCGGCCGTTCACCCTGCTTGGCCTGGATGTGGAACGCGCCGCCCTGCGTTTAGGGTTGACGCTGCGCGCCATAGAAGGTCTGGAACGAGGGCGGGGCAATCTGCGGCGACTGTTCGCCGAGGAACTCGGCGCCGAACTGCCGACCACGGTTCGTCTGGAAGTCGAGCCTCTGTGTTTCTTCGACATGGCGCTGCCCGCCTGCATCGCTACCTTGCTGCTATGGCTCAACGCATAGCCCTGGGTCTGGAATACGACGGCCGCGGTTTCCACGGCTGGCAGACCCAGCCTGACGGCAATACCGTGCAGGATCACCTGGAGCGGGCTCTTGCCGTGATCCATGGCGCGCCGGTCGCGACCACCACCGCCGGGCGCACGGATGCCGGAGTACATGCCAGCGCCCAGGTCGTCCATTTCGATGCCGTCCATGCGCGTCCGGAGCAGGCCTGGGTGCGAGGGGTCAACGCGCATCTGCCGACGGGCGTCACGGTGCTTTGGGCGCGGGTGGTACCCGTGGATTTTCACGCGCGCTTTTCCGCCCGCGAGCGGCTGTACCGTTACTACCTGCTCAACCGTCCCGCCCGCCCGGCCTTGTTGGCCGGACGGGCCGGGTGGGTGCATGGCCCGCTCGACGAGGCGGCCATGAATCGCGGGGCCGCTTACCTGCTGGGAAGCCACGATTTTTCCGCCTTTCGTGCCGCCGAGTGCCAGGCACGAACCCCGGTTCGCGACCTGCGCGAGGCCAGCATCATCCGTTCTGGCGAGATGCTGACCTTGCAGTTCCGCGCCAATGCCTTCTTGCACCACCAGGTGCGCAATCTGGTTGGCGCCCTGGTCTGGGTGGGTCTGGGGCGGCGCCCTCCGGAATGGCTGGCCGAGGTGCTGGAAAGCCGCGACCGCCATCGTGCCGCAGCCACCTTCGCCCCGGATGGCCTCTACCTGGCCGGGGTGGAGTACGACGTCCGCTTTGAATTACCGCTTCCGCCTACGTCTCATCCCTCTCCCAGTGGTTGAACCCCTATTCCGCCATTGGCCGTGCCGTAGGAGCGGGCTTGCTCACAAGGGTTACACGAGTTCACCTGTGAATGCCAGCGGAGGCTGTGGCCACCGGTTTCATGCGGCATCCTGTCAGATACGAAGTGTTCAATTGAAGAATCAAGGTTGTGAAATGACTCGAATCAAGATCTGCGGCATCACCCGCGTCGAAGACGGACTCAGCGCCGCCCACGCCGGCGCCGACGCAATCGGCCTGGTCTTCGTGGCATCGAGCCCGCGCCTGGTTACACTGGCGCGGGCGCGTGAGATCGTCGGCGCCTTGCCGCCCTTCGTCGCCACGGTCGCCCTGTTCGTCAATCCCGGTGCTGCCGAGGTGGAGGTCGTGTTGAAAACTGTGCGGCCGGATGTGTTGCAATTTCACGGAGAGGAGTCCGCAGCCTTCTGCCGTTCCTTTGGCGTGCCTTATCTCAAGGGCTTCCGGGTCAGGCTGGGGAGCGATTTGCTACAATCCGCCTCTATTTACGGCGACGCCCAGGGCTGGTTGCTGGATGCGTGGAGCGAGGCCGCACACGGAGGCACCGGGGAGCGTTTCGACTGGGCTCTGATTCCGCGGGACTTGCCCAGGCCGGTGTTGCTCGCCGGCGGCTTGACGCCTGCCAACGTCGCCGCCGCCGTGCGCCAGGTTCGCCCTTGGGCTGTGGATGTTTCCAGCGGCGTGGAAGCCGGAGATGGCAAAACCAAGGGTATAAAGGACGCGGCGAAGGTCGCCGCCTTCATCAAAGAGGTTAAAAACGTTGACTTACAGCTATCCAGATAAGGGCGGCCACTTCGGCCCCTATGGCGGCATCTACATGGCCGAGACCTTGATTCCGGCGGTGGAAGAACTGTGCCAGCAGTATTTGCGCTACCGCGACGATCCCGAGTTCAAGGCCGAGTTCGCCCATGAGCTGAAACATTACGTGGGCCGACCCAGCCCCATCTACCACGCCCGTCGTCTGTCCGACAGTCTGGGCGGCGCTCAGATCTACCTGAAGCGGGAAGACCTGAACCACAC
>CAISDD010000341.1 GCA_903883985.1 uncultured Pseudomonadota bacterium
CTTGGCGTTACCTTCACAGTGTCCCTGAGAAGACGCAGTATTTCGGGGGAAAGGAACAGGTAATAAATTGGGAAACTTCTGGGAATGGGATGCTTCGTCCCGGCTCTGAAAATCTTGCCTACGGCAATAAAGGCATTGCAATGGGGCAGATGCGGAGCCTCCCCGCTACGACATACTGTGGTGCGCTTTACGACAACAACACGGGCGTCATCGTTCCGAATGACCCTTTACATCTAGCCGCAATCTGGTGCTTCTGTTCAGCGCCTGTTTTCAGTGAAGCAGTTCGTCGCATAGACCAGAAGATGAACGTCACCAATGCGACTCTGGTGAAAGTCCCTTTCGACCTCGCCCACTGGCAACAAATCGCCGCCAAACGCTACCCCAACGGCCTGCCCAAACCCTATTCCGACGACCCGACGCAGTGGATTTTTCACGGCCACCCGAAACCGGCCACCGATCCGCTGCAAGTCGCCGTCGCCCGTCTGCTCGGCTACCGCTGGCCTGCGGAGTCGGATGCCGAGATGGAACTCTCGGACGAGGCACGCGCCTGGATCACGCGTTGCAAAGACCTCGACGGCCTGATCGACGACGATGGCATCGTCTGCCTGCCTGCCGTGCGCGGCGAACCGGCTGCCGTGGATCGCCTGCGTGCGCTACTCGCCAAAGCCTTCGGCGGCGACTGGTCGGCGGCACGAGAGAGTCAGTTGCTGCGCGACGCCGGTTGCGACGGCCTGCCGCTTGCGCAATGGCTGCGCGACAAGTTCTTCGAGCAGCACGTCGCCCGTTTCCAGAAGCGCCCCTTCATCTGGCACGTCTGGGACGGCCACAAGGAAGGCTTTTCGGCACTGGTCAACTATCACCTGCTGACGCGCGAGAAGCTCAACACCCTGATCAACCTCTACCTCGGCGATTGGATCACCCAGCAGAAACGCGCCGTCGCCGCCGGCAATTCTGATGCCGTGCTGAAACTCGCCAAGGCCGAGGTTCTGAAGACGCAACTGGAAGCCATCCTCGCAGGCGAACCGCCCTACGACATCTTCGTGCGCTGGAAGCCGCTGCACCAGCAACCGCTCGGCTGGAACCCGGACCTCAACGACGGCGTCCGCATGAACATCCGCCCCTTCGTCGAAGCCGGTGTGCTGCGCAACCCCCGCGTCAGTCCCAGCCTCAAATGGACACCGGATCGCGGCAAGGACGTCGCCTCCGCCCCCTGGTACAAACTCGGCCCGACCTACGGCGAACCCGAAGGCACACGCATCAACGATCACCACACGACGCTTGCCGAGAAGAAGGCAGCCAGGGAGAAGAAAAGATGAGTACCTTTTGCGCCATCGACGATAACGCGCTGATTGGCCTGATCCGGTCGGCGCAAAAACGCATCGTGTTCATTGCACCGGGACTCCACAAGAAAGTGGCAGAGGCATTAGGCAAGCGTTTCCAGGAGGTCGACAAGCTCGACGTGACGGTCGTGATCGACCCCGATGAAGAGGTCTGTCGTATCGGCTATGGCGAAGAGGAAGGCTTGCGGCTGGTCAATGAATACGCCAACAAGAACTTCATCGGACTCCGTTCCCAACCGGGACTGAGGGTCGGGGTACTGTTGGTCGATGAGCAAACCTTGATCTGGTCGCCGACGCCTCGTTCTGTGGAGGCGCCACCCAGTTCCGATGCACAGCAAGAATCACTGTTTGTCGCTACTCCGGCACCATCTCCAAACGGCCTGATGCTGGGTTCCAATCCAGCGCAGCAGCTGGCGAAGGCGGTCGCTGCCGAGGGCAGCAATAGCAATCCGAACGACGCCGAAATCGGCAAGAGCGCCGTGACCCCGGAACAAGTGCAGCACACATTGGATGAGTTGAAGAAGAACCCGCCCATCGATGTGGACCTGGCGCGCGTGACGCGGGTGTTCAGCACCAAGCTCCAGTTCGTGGAATTCGAGGTCAAGGGCGCCAAGCTTTCCACGACGCAGTTGTCGGTGCCTAGCAAACTGCTCAACGCGGATGCCAAGGGCGAGCTTCAGGATCTCATCCAGTCGCGTCTGCGTGCGTTTGCCGATCTCAAGGGCGAGGAAGTCGAAGTGCCGGCCTATGTGAACGGCGAGCCAGCGCTAGACAAAGCGCAGAAGCCGATCATGGAAAAGGTGAGCGAAGCGTCATTGCAGAGACTGCGCAATGACATCGAAAAACGCTACCTTTACGACATTACGGGCTTCGGTCGTCTGATCGCGAAGGACGAAAAGGGCGACTTCGAGGCGCGCGTCAATGCGTACAAGACGCAGGTGTTGGCGCACTCGGAGGGCTTGAGAAAGCTGATCGAGCAGCAGGCCAACCAGATCATCGACGAAGCCGTAGATCTGGTGATGGAACGCGCCAAGCGGTCCGGTGCCGGCAAATTGCCTGATCCCAATCAGATTCGCGAGGCGCTGCATAAAGGCTTGATGAAAGCCAAAGAGGATGTACCAACGATCAAGCTGGTCTTCAAGGACGTGACCTACGAGCAGACCCAGAGCAAGGATTTTCGCCAGCGCTTGGAGAATTCATTGCCCGCGACGAAGCGCAAGCAACTCGGTAATTGGTCGGAGCATTTCGACGCGGCGCGCGAATCGAGTGACGCGAGTTCAGAGAAAGGCAGTTCATGACTTTCAATGCTCATCGCGCGCTTGAACTGTTGCGAACCGGGTCCGGGCGTCCGGATGCGAGCTTTCGCGAGGGGCAGAAGGAAGCGATAGAACACGTCGTTGAAGGTCGGGGCCGTCTTCTGGTCGTCCAGAAGACAGGCTGGGGCAAGAGCTTCGTCTATTTCATCGCCACCAAGTTGTTGAGAGAACAAGGCAGCGGGCCTGCCCTGCTGATCTCGCCGCTGCTGGCGCTGATGCGCAACCAGATTGCCGCTGCCGAGCGCATGGGCGTTCGTGCCGCGACGATCAATTCCGACAACAAGGAAGAATGGGACGCCGTCATTGCCGCTATTGCACGGAACGAGATCGACATCCTGCTGATCGCGCCCGAGCGCCTGGCCAATGAAAAGTTTCGCGATGAGGTTCTAACTCGGATTGCTGACCGTGTAGCGATGCTGGTCATCGACGAGGCGCACTGCATTTCGGACTGGGGTCACGACTTCCGGCCGCACTATCGCTTGCTTGAACGCATCGTCCGCACCTTGCCGAGAAACCTGCGTTTGCTGGCGACAACGGCGACGGCAAACAATCGCGTGATGGATGATTTGAAGCAGGTGCTCGGTCCCGATTTGAACGTGTCTCGGGGCGACCTGAATCGACCTTCTCTTGCCCTGCAAACGATTAGCTTGCCGAGCCAGGCCGAACGATTGGCGTGGCTTGCCGAACACGTGGCGGCCCTGCCCGGGCACGGCATCATCTATTCCCTGACGGTCCGCGACGCGCACCTGGTTGCCGATTGGCTCAAGTCGCGCGGTTTGGTGGTTGAAGCCATTTCATTACACACATCTGTTTTCTGCGCTTCCACAGCCATGACCAACATCAATAACCCATTGATTTATATGGTCGCCGCTTGGACATACCGTCATCGCCATGGCGTCTGTAACTCATTGATTCGTCAGGGCTTGGAAAG
>CAISDD010000342.1 GCA_903883985.1 uncultured Pseudomonadota bacterium
CCTTCATTAAGCTGCCGGCGCAGGCCCTCATCCCCGGCCCTTCCCCCGGAGGGGGAAGGGGGTGGAACCCTCTCCCTTCGGGAGAGGGCAGGGTGAGGGGGCCCGGTGGTAAGCCAAATTGGTTTCGACAGCTTACTTATCACCTGCGTAATTGTGGTGGTGGGTCGTCCCTTCGAGTTTTCAAGCCCCTATCCATCGATGAAATAGCCGGCGTCATGGGCAGCAACGTAAGTCTGCCAGTCGCCCATCACCTGTAAGGCGCAGCTTTGCGCTATTTCGCCGATGCGGCGCTTCCATTTTGCCTTTGCACCGAATGCGATCAATTCGTCCGCGATCGCCGAACCATCGCGCCCGCCAGCGCGCAAATGCCCCCAGGCGAGGGCGGCACCCATGCTGGCCATGACGCCGCCAAGGCGCGCCGGTTTGCCTTTCCAGTGGTTCAAGGCGACGCGATCCTCACTCGGCTGTAAGGCGCGCAGGATGTAATGCTTCCCCGCCATACTGACTGGTTGCAGAAATGCCATGGAAACCGCCTGTACCCGGCGCTGGAGGGCTACGACCCGGTGCGCCTCACTCTTCCATGCGGGTTGGCGCACCCTCAGGCCGGGCGCTAGCGAGGAGGGCATGGCCTGTTTCAGGTCGAGTAGGAAGTGGCCATCCGGAGAGCCTCGGCCCTGGACCAGGATCACATAGCGTTCCACACCCAGACTGCCGGTGCCGGCGATCCTGCGCGCCACATCCAGCACCCGAAAGAAATCCGGGTTTCCCTGGCTCGCGGCGAAGCACTCCATGAAGGCGCCGACCTGCTGCCTTTGCCTCTCGCCGATCGGCAAGGCCTTGCCCCCGTCGATCCGGAGGGTGCGGCATTTTCCCTTGAGCTGCGTGCGTGTAGCGAGAAACTCGGGGCGGGATCGTGTGCGGATGGAATCGAACAAGTCCCGAACCAGGCCATCGCTGGTTTCCCTCTCTACCCAGCGCGCCTTACCGGTCGATAGTTCGCTGGCGTAGACGTCGAGAAACGTCTGGCACAATCCGGCAAGCTCTGCCGGCGCCAGGCCTAGCTCCAGCAGCCCCAAGCGCATGCTGGCCAGGAATCGAACCAGATCCCAGGTACAAGGAGCTAGCGCTGCCTCGTCAAAATCGTTCATGTCGAAGTAAGCCAGGCGGTTGTCCGCCTTGTAGCTGCCGAAGTTCTCCAGGTGCAGGTCACCACAGACCCAGACACTCGGCGCCTCCTGAAGGAGGCGCTCGGGCGGCAGGCGTTGCTGGAATAAGTGACAAGTCCCGCGGAAGAAACTGAATGCGCTCCTGCGCATCATGGAATACTTCAGGACCAGGCGTTGCGGATCCCGCCCCTTGTTGAACTTGCGTATCACCCGCGCCACATCCATGCATTCACCTCCTTACCCGCGCCTGCCCTGCACTGCCCTTCCCACTAACGCACAACGCTGGCCCATAAATTTACCCGACACAAGGCTGAAGTCGGCCCCTTCAGGCCCGAGGGCTATTTGATGGCCTTGAGTGCCAGCAACTCAACCGCCTGTTCCAGGGTGATGGCGTCGGGGTTCATGTCGCGCGGCAATGTGGCATTGAGCTTGCCGTGCTGCACATAGGGGCCGTAACGGCCGGACTTGAGGGCGATGGGCTTGCCGTCGGCGGGATGGACGCCGATTTCCTTGCCGGGATCGGGCGCTGCGCGTTTGCTCGCCCCTTCACCGCGCGGCTCGAATTCGAAGCTGACTTTGCCCGCCTTGTCTCGCACCAGGAAGGCGGAGAACTTGCGTCGGGTGCGTGCCGAGACGAAACCGGTGAGGAGGTCAGTCTTGCCGCCGTCCTTGCCTTCGGCCAGCAGTTTCTTCATTTGGGCCGGTTCAACCGGCTGTTGCAGGATCAGCTTGCCGCTGCGGAAATCGCAGGCGCGCTCCGAGCCCACGCTGCGTTCGCAGACGTAGGCATTGCCGTGTTCGAAGACCGCCGCAGCGCACTTCGGGCACTTGCCCAGGGACTCATGGCCGGAGAAATCCACGGGCAAGGCATCCTCACCCTCGCGCGGCTGGCCGAAATCGAATTCCGGTAACTGGTCGTCGTTGAGTCGGATTTCGGCGTCGAACGGGCGCCCCATCTTGTTTCTGAAACCGGTGAGCGGCCCAATCTTGCGTGCGGTTAACAACGTTTCCATTTCGGTCACTTCAAACTGGCGGCCCGCGACGATCTTCCAGGCGCTCCAGTCGCAGGCCTGGCAGGCGAACTTCTTGTAGTTCTCTTTCACCGCTCCGCCGCATTTCGGACAGGGTGTAGCCAAGGTGGCGAAGTCGCCCGGCACCGTATCGGACTCGTAGCGCTTGGCGCGCAGGACGATGTCCTGGGTCAGCGCGGTGATGTGGCTCATGAACTCTTCGCGCGAGAGCTTGCCGCGCTCCAGTTGCGCCAGCTTGTATTCCCATTCGCCGGTGAGTTCCGGCGAAGCCAGTTCGCTCACCCCCAGTCCGCGCAACAGGGTGATCAGCGAGAAGGCCTTGGCGGTGGGCACCAGGTCGCGCCCTTCGCGCAGCATGTAGACCTCGGAGATCAGGTTCTCGATGATCTGTGCTCGGGTAGCCGGCGTGCCCAAGCCGCGCCCGGCCATGGCCGCGCGCAGATCCTCGTCATCGATCAGCTTGCCTGCCCCTTCCATCGCCGAGAGCAAGGTGGCTTCGTTGTAGCGCGCTGGCGGGCGGGTGTGCGCGGCCTTGATCTCGACCGACTGCGTTGCCAGCGTTTCGCCTGGTACCAGCGGCACGAGCGAGGGTCCGCCGCCATCTTCATCCTCGACCGCGGCTTCCTTGCCATACACAGCAAGCCACCCGGCGTTCACCAGCACCTTGCCTTCAGTCTTGAAGGCTTCCTTGTGGATGCGGGTGATGCGGGTAGTGATCGAGTACTCCGCCGCAGGATAGAACACCGCCAGAAAACGCCGGGTGACCAGGTCGTAGAGCTTCTGTTCGATCTCGTTCAAGGACTTCGGCGGCGTGCCGGTGGGAATGATGGCGAAGTGATCGGAAATCTTGGCGTTGTTGAAGATGCGCTTGTTCGGTGTGACCCAGTTTTTTTCCAGTATGGTCGCGGCCAGCGGTGCATAGAGTTCGGGCAGGTTGCCCAGTACCTCCCTGACCGTGGGCAGATAATCCTCGGGCAGGGCGCGCGCATCGGTACGCGGATAGGTAAGCACCTTGTGCTTTTCGTACAGGGCTTGCGCCAGGCCCAGCGTGGTCTTTGCGGAAAAACCGAATCGTCCGTTGGCCTCGCGCTGCAAGCTGGTGAGGTCGTAGAGCAAGGGGGATAGCTGGGAGGACGGCTTGGTCTCCTCGGTGGCCGTAGCCGGCTGCCCCAAACAGGCGGCGCGTATTGCTTCCGCGCGTGGCTGCTCCCAGAGGCGATAGGCGGTGGCGTGCTCGTCGTCCTCGTTCTTCTTGAACTTCTCGTCGAACCAGCGCCCGGAATATTCGCCCTTTTTGCCTGCGAAGCGAGCCTCCAGTTCCCAATAGGCGCGAGACACGAACTTGCGGATACGCTCCTCGCGCTCGACCACGATAGCCAGTGTGGGGGTCTGGA
>CAISDD010000343.1 GCA_903883985.1 uncultured Pseudomonadota bacterium
CGCCGCCAGAGAGGGTGATGGGGCGGGCGCGTTCCCTGCCCAGCAGGCCGACCTTATCGAGTGCCGCGCGCACCCGACGGGAAGCGTCCGGGCCGATCACACCCTGGATGTGCAAAGGCAACAACACGTTGTCGAACACCGTGCGGTCATACAGCAGCTTGTGGTCCTGGAATATCAGACCGATGTTGCGGCGAAAAAAAGGGAGGGCAGGGCGCTTCATGCGGCCGACGTTCTGCCCGTTGACCATGATGTGGCCACTGGTCGGGCGCTCGATGGCGGCGATGAGCTTCAACAAGGTGCTTTTCCCGGCACCGGAATGGCCGGTGAGGAACACCATTTCGCCCGGAGCGATCTCCAGCGATACCTGGGACACCGCCTCGTGACCGCCGGGGTAGCGCTTGGTGACCTCGGAAATCTCGATGAGCGCGGGCGTCGTCATGCAAACAAGGCATCCACGAACTCGGCGACGCGAAAGGCTTGCAGGTCTTCCACGTCCTCGCCGACACCGATGAAGCGCACCGGCACCGGCAGCTTGCCCTGCTCTGAGCCACGACTGTGGGCTAGGGCCGCGATGACACCGCCCCGTGCCGTACCGTCGAGTTTGGTCATGACCAGGCCGGTCAGCCCCAGTGCCTCATCGAAGGCTTGCACCTGTAGCAATGCGTTCTGGCCGATGTTGGCGTCGAGCACCAGCAGCACCTCATGGGGGGCGCTGGCATCGGCTTTCTGGATCACCCGCTTGACCTTGCGGATCTCGTCCATCAGGTGCAATTGCGTGGGCAGGCGCCCGGCGGTGTCGGCCAGCACCACGTCGATGCCACGGGCGCGAGCAGACTGGATGGCGTCGAAAATCACGGCGGCGGGGTCTCCAGCCTGGGAGGAGATGACTTCCACCCCGTTGCGCCGGCCCCACTCGGCCAGTTGCTCGCGCGCCGCAGCACGGAAGGTATCGCCTGCCGCCAGCAGTACGCTCTTGCCCTCGGCCTGGAAACGGCGTGCGAGCTTGCCGATGGTGGTGGTCTTGCCGGCGCCATTGACCCCGGCCAGCATGATGACGAAAGGCTTGCCGCCTTCCAGGTCTAGAGGACGCTCCAGGGGGGCGAGTAACAAAGCGAGTTCCTGTTTGAGCGCCTCCTTGAGGTCGCCCGCTTCGGTGAGACGATCCTGCTTGATCCGCAGGCGCAGCCTGTCGATCAGATGTTGCGTAGCTCTGACGCCGACATCGGCGGAAAGCAACACGGTCTCGAGTTCCTCGAACAAGGACTCGTCGATCTTGGCGCCAACGCCGAACAGCCCGGCGATCTGGCTGGTGAAGGTATCGCGGGTGCGCGCCAGCCCGGACTTCAGGCGCTGTGCCCAGGAAGTTTTGGGCGCGGGGGAGGCCACCGCAGCGGGCGCACGTTCGCGGTCCGGGGCGGCGTGTGTGCCGCTGCTGGCATGGTCAGGCTTGCTGGGTTTTAAGAAACCAAACACAAGGAGTGAGTCAGAGGCTGCGTTATGAGCCTGGAAATTCTATCATGCGCCTCCCTCCGCTTCGCCTAGGCTTGCCCCCCATGAAAAGATTGTTGTTTGCTCTCAGCCTGGTCGTTTCTTTCGGCACCCATGCCGAGACCGTAGAACAGACCCTCACCAACGGCTTGCGCATCATCGTCAAGACCGACCGCCGTGCACCCGTCGTGGTCTCCCAGGTCTGGTATCGCGCCGGCAGCATCGACGAATTCAATGGCACGACCGGTGTGGCCCATGTGCTGGAACACATGATGTTCAAAGGCACCCAGGACGTGCCCGCCGGCGAGTTCTCGCGCCGCATTGCCGCCGCCGGTGGGCGCGAGAACGCCTTCACCGCGCGCGACCACACCGCCTATTTCCAGACCCTTCAGAAAGACAGGCTGGAGCTGGCCCTGAAGCTGGAAGCCGATCGCATGGCGAACCTCACCCTGTCTGCGGAGGAATTTTCCAAGGAGATCCAGGTGGTGATGGAGGAGCGGCGCATGCGCACCGAGGACAGTCCTCAGGCGCGTCTCTATGAGGGGCTGATGTCCGTGGCCTTCGCGGCTCACCCCTACGGCCGCCCGGTGATCGGCTGGATGAATGATCTCGAGAACATGACGACGGAGGACGCGCGTGACTGGTATCGGCGCTGGTACGCCCCCAACAATGCCACACTGGTCGTGGCCGGCGACGTCGATCCCGCCCAGGTCTTTGTCTGGGCAAAACAGTATTTCGGCCCCATCGCCCCGCATCCCCTGCCACCGCGCAAACCGCAACAAGAGCCGATGCAGGATGGACTAAGGCAGATCGTGGTGAAAGCCCCGGCCAAGCTGCCCGGTGTAGTCCTGGCGTGGAAGGCGCCGACCCTGCGTGACCCCGAGCAGGACAGCGACCCCTACGCACTGGAAATCCTGGCCGGGGTGCTCGATGGCCATGCTTCCGCGCGGCTGAATCAGTCCCTGGTTCGCGAGCAGCGCCTGGCCATCGAAGCCAGCGCCAGCTACGACGACATCGCGCGCGGGCCCTCCCTGTTCATGGTCGACGCCGCGCCGACCGAAGGGCACACGGTGGCGCAGGTCGAGGCCGCGCTGAAACAGGAGATCGTCCGCATCGTGAAAGACGGCGTCGGCACCCAGGAACTCGCCCGGGTCAAGGCACAGGTGGTGGCAAGCCAGGTTTTCCAGCAGGACTCCCTTTTCTATCAGGCCATGTTGATCGGGGAATGGACGACCGCCGGCCTGGATTACCGGGCCCGTGACACACGCTTGCGCAAGTTGAAGGAAGTCAGTGCCGAACAGGTGCGCGCTGTTGCCGCGAAGTATCTGCTGGACGACCACCTGACCGTGGCGCGCCTCGACCCGCAACCCCTGGAACCCATCAAACCCACCCGCAAGGACTTCGGAGGCCGCCGTGACTTCTAGCCGTGTTTCTGCCCTGTTTTTTCTCGCCACGCTGGCCCTCCCGGCCTGTGCCGCACTCGACATCCAGAACTGGACCACGCCGCAGGGCGCGCGCGTCTACTTCGTGGAAAACCATGACCTGCCGCTGCTGGATATCCGCGTCGATTTCGATGCCGGCAGCGCCCGCGACAGCCACGAGCAATCCGGCCTGGCCAGCCTCACCCGCCAGATCATGAGCCTGGGTGCCGGGCCCTATAGCGAGCGCGACATCGCCGAAAGAATCGCCGACGTGGGCGCGGACTTGGGCGACCACCTGGATGCCGACCGCGCCGGCTTCACCCTGCGCACCTTGTCCGGCAAGGAGGAACGCGATCAATCCGTGGGCTTGCTGGCGGCCATCCTGTCGGCTCCGCGCTTCGAAGCCGGCATCGTCCTGCGGGAGAAGGCGCGGGTCATCGCCGGCCTCAAGGAAGCGGCGACCCAGCCGGAGTATATCGGCGCACGGGCCTTCAAGGCCGCGATCTATGGCGACCATCCCTATGCCCGCAGCGACGGCGGAGAAGTCGACGCCGTCGCCGGCATTCAGCGCGACGATCTGGCTGCCTTCCATCGCAACTACTATCGGGCGCACAACCTCTCCATCGCCGTGATGGGCGACATCAGCCGCGCGGACGCCGAAGCCCTGGCAGCACGCCTGGCCAGCGGTTTGCCACCGGGCGCCCCCCCCTCACCCATCCCTCCGGTCAAGACTGCGGCGCAGGGGCGCGTGCAGATACTTCCCCACCCGGCCACGCAAAGCCACCTGTTCATGGGTCTACCCGGACTTAAGCGCGAAGATGCGGACTATTTCCCGCTCTATGTCGGCAACTATGTGCTGGGTGGCGGCGGCTTCGATTCCCGCCTGACCAAGAATATCCGCGAACAGAAAGGCCTGGCCTACAGCGTCTACAGCTACTTCATGCCGATGCGCGAACTGGGGCCCTTCCAGATCGGCTTGCAGACCCGGCGTGAGCAAACCGACGCGGCGGTCGCGTCCGCACGCGCCGAACTGGAGCGCTACCTCAAAGAGGGCCCCAGCGAAACCGAGCTGACCCAGGCCAAGAACAATCTGGTTGGCGGATTCCCCATGCGTATCGACAGCAACAAGAAGATCCTTGAATACCTGGCCATGATCGGTTTCTATCGCCTACCGCCCGACTGGCTGGACCGCTATATCTCCCGTGTGGAAGCGGTGAGTCGCGACGACGTCCTGCGCGCCTTCCGCGCACGGGTGCAGCCTGCGGCGATCGACACGGTGATCGTGGGTGGACAGCGTGCAGCCCCAGAAAAATAACAGTGTGCGCATCATCGGTGGTGAGTGCCGCAGCCGGGTGCTGCACTTCCCCGATCTGCCCGACTTGCGGCCCACGCCCGACCGGGTGCGGGAGACCTTGTTCAACTGGCTGGGCCAGCGTCTCGACGGCCTGGTCTGCCTGGATGCATTCGCTGGCAGTGGGGCGCTGGGTTTCGAGGCCGCCTCGCGGGGTGCCGCGCGCGTAGTGATGCTGGAACCGGAGCGCAGTACCTTCGATGCCCTGCTGAAAAATGCCCAGGTGCTGGCGCAAAACGGCGTGGAAGTGCTGCGCCGTAACGCGCAAAGTCATCTGGCAGGCACGCAGGAGCGCTATGACCTGATTTTTCTCGATCCGCCTTTTGCCAGCGAATTGTTGCCTGGCATCCTGCTGCTTGCGGCGACACGCCTGGCGCCCGGCGGTAGAATCTACGTCGAGTCGCCCAGGCCACTGGCGCCCACCGGCATGGGGGTGTTGCGCTCAGGCCGCGCGGGCCAGTCGCATTTTTGTTTGCTGGAGATTGCTTGAGCCGTGTCATCGTCTACCCTGGCACCTTCGATCCGGTCACTTGCGGGCATGAGGATCTGGTGCGGCGCGCGCTCAAACTGTGCGACGAAATCGTGGTCGCGGTCGCCGACAATGCGCCAAAGACCCCGTGCTTCAGCCTCGAAGAACGCGTCGAGATGCTGCACCTGGCTTTGGGGGAGATTCCGGGGGTACGAGTGCAGCCATTCACCGGCTTGCTCGTCCATTTCGTGCGCGGCCTCGGAGCCAGCCTGGTGCTGCGAGGCTTGCGCGCGGTATCGGATTTTGAGTTCGAGTTTCAGCTAGCCGGCATGAACCGCCGCCTGGACCCGGAAATGGAAACCGTTTTTCTGACGCCGGCGGAGCAGCACATGTTCATCTCCGCCAGCATGGTACGTGAAATCGCGCGGCTACACGGGGACGTGAAGCCGTTCGTACATCCCGAGGTGGCCACCCGACTGGCCGCCAGATTCAGTACCCCGATCTTGTGAGGAATGAACCATGGCTTTGATGAGTACCGACGAATGCATTAACTGCGCCG
>CAISDD010000344.1 GCA_903883985.1 uncultured Pseudomonadota bacterium
GACCGAGAGGTTGCCGTGGGCGATGGCGCATTTGTCCACATTCACCAATTGGTTCATGACCACCGAACCGGTGCGCGCGTTGATGATGACCTTGGGCGTGCGCATGCCGGGATTGAGGCTCAAGTTTTCCAGTTGCGCGATGAATTCGACGCGCTGCCCCGGGTCCACAGGCGCCCTGACCTGGATCACGCGCGCATCGAGCGGCATGGCCAAACCCTTGCCCATACTGCGTTCGATGGCGTCCGCCACCCGGCTCGCGGTCGTGAAATCGGCTTCTTTCAACTCCAGGATGACGAAGTCGCCCTTGCCGATATGCATGGCGACGGCGCGCTCCACCGTGGCGCCATCGGGGATGCGCCCGGCGGAGAGATGATTGACCACCGTGGAAGACCCGCCCGAGGAGCCGCCCGCACCGCCCACCAACAACGAGCCCTGGGCCATCGCGTAGATCTGCCCGTCCGCGCCCTTCAGCGGCGTCATCAGCAAGGTACCCCCGCGCAGGCTCTTGGAGCCGCCCAGGGCCGAAACGGTCACATCGATGTTCTCGCCCGGGCGGATGAAGGCGGGCAGGGAAGCCGTCACCATGACCGAGGCGGTATTCTTGCTGGTAAAGACCGCGCCTGGAGAGAGCCCCAGATTGGTCATCAGATTGTTGAGTCCTTGGCCGGTGATCGCCGAGGTGTCGCCGGTGTTGTCCAGGCCCACCACCACGCCGAAACCGAGCAACTGGTTGGTACGCACACCATCGATGGTGACGATGTCCTTGATCCGCTCGGCCTGGGCGGACACGAAGGGAAAGGCCGCAAAGGCGCAGGTGAGGCAGGTGAGAAGAATTTTGGCTAGGGAGGTCATGGCAGGCTCAGAACGGCACCAGGGTCAGGAAAAACCGGGCCAGCGAGCTGCTGACCTGGGCCATGTCGAGGCTTTGGGTGCTCTTCGACTCGAACTGTGCGTCGGCGATCTGGGTGGAATTGATGCTGTTGCTCGCACTGATCAACCTCGGGTTTACCACACCGGCCAGGCGGATGTATTCACTGCTGCTATTGATGGAAAGCTGCTTCTCGCCGGCCACGTTCAGGTTGCCGTTGGACAGCACCTCGGTGACAGTGACGGTAATGGTGCCGGAGATGGTATTGGCGTTGCCGCGGTTATCCGTGTTTTCCAGCTTGTTGTCGGCCGCCGGCGACCAGGAGGTCGCGCCGATGATGTTGCTGTGGCCTAGCAGCGTGGGCGATGGAATGCTGACATTGCCGCTGACCTTGCGCTCATCCGTGGTGCTGGAGGTGCGCTTCGCGTTCATGTTCTCGACCAGGTTGACGGTCAAGGTATCCCCCACCTGGTGTGCGCGCTGATCCTCGAACAGGGCGACGGACATCCTGGGCCGGGCGTGGCCCGCCTGAAAGATGGCGCCGCCGTTGTCCACCGCGATATCGGGTGCGGCAGGACGTATCGATAGCGGCTGCTTGATCTTGGTATCGGGCGCGGTGGCGCACCCGGCCAGGACGATGACGATCAACAGGATTTTCATGGCGACTCCTCTCACACTCACATCTGCGTCAGTTTTTGCAGCATCTGGTCGGAAGTGGTGATGGCGCGCGAATTGAGCTCGTAGGCGCGCTGGGCGATGATCATGTTCACCAGTTCCTCCGCCACGTTGACGTTGGAAGACTCAATAAAAGTCTGGTTGAGCACACCC
>CAISDD010000345.1 GCA_903883985.1 uncultured Pseudomonadota bacterium
GCTGTTTTCAAAGACGCAGGCAAGGATGCCTGCGCTACAGGGACTCGCCAGGGCTTCTTCAACCTGCCTGGTGGGTTACATCACTAGCCCGCGTGAACGGGCGCTGACCGTAACTGCTCAGGTAGAAGTGATCGTCTCAAAACAACCACAGCAATCCCCTCCCCTTCAAGGGGAGGGTTAGGGTGGGGATGGGGTAAAAGTGACAGCGGAATGACCCCATCCCGGCCTTCCCCTTGAAGGGGAAGGAGAAATACGGCAGCACCTGAGTAGTTACATCGCCTCGTAACTCAAACTCACCCCGGGGATATTCTCGCGCATGCTAGCCGCTCTCCATGGACGGATTGATCGATGACCCTGCACGACATGGAATCCCCTGCGGTCATTCGCTGGCTGAATAACCCAGTCCCGCATCCGCCCGCGAGGCCTCGACGGGATCGAGGTGGGTCATGACATTGAGCACCGGAACCACCTCCCGGATGCGCCGCCGCGCCTCTACGGTGATGTCATGGCCTTCACGCACGCTGAGGTCTTCCCTGACCTCGAGATGCACATCGAGCAGAATCTGGTCGCCCATCTTGCGTGAGCGCAGGTCGTGAAACCCGAGCACGCCCGGGGTTGCTGCCAGCGCCTCGCGGATGAGCGCATGCTGCTCCTCGGAAGCAGAGCGATCCATCAGGTCGCTGAGTGCTTGCCAGGAAAACGACCAGCCCATCCTGCCAATCATGATGCCGACGACCAGGGCGGCGATGGGATCGAACAGCGGCAAGCCCAGGAGATTACCGACGATGCCCACACCCACGACCAGGGAAGAAGCCGCGTCGGATCGGGCATGCCAGGCATTGGCCACGAGCATGGTCGAGCCGACTCGCAAGCCCACGGCCAGCATATAGCGAAACAAGGCCTCCTTGGCGGCCAGGGCGCCCAGCGCCACCCACAAGGCCAGGATATGCACCTGGGCGATGCGCTCGGGGTGCTGCAACTTGCCGATGGAGCTCCACAGAATGCCCACGCCCACAACCACGAGCAGGATGCCTAGCACCAGAGAGGCGGCTGTCTCATAGCGCATGTGGCCATAGTGATGGTCCTCATCCGGGGCCCGCCCGCTGAAATGGTTCGCCACCAGCACCACGAAGTCGGCGAGCAGGTCGGACAGCGAATGGATGCCGTCCGCGATCAGGCCCTGCGAGCCGAAAATCAGCCCGGCTGCGACCTGTAAGCCGGTGAGCAGGAGGTTGACCACAACACTGACCAGCGTACTGCGCTTGGCGGCGGCCTGTCGTTCCGAAGCTTCAATCACATCGTTCATCGTACAGGCACTCCCTGTGTGTGCGGCAAGCAATATAACGACTCCACTCGCAGCTAGCAACATCCTGTCCAGGAGGATAGGATACGGGCACGATGGCACACACTACCCACCCTGATATCCTGAAGCGACTGCAACGCGCGCAGGGTCACCTCAAGAGCATCATCACCATGCTGGAGGAAAATCGGGGTTGCATCGAGATCGCCCAGCAACTGCAAGCCGTCGAGCACGCAATCGGCAACGCAAAAAAAACCCTGGTGCATGACCACATCGACCATTGCCTCGAACACAGCGTTCGGGGAGAACCCGTCTCGACGGCTGAGGCCATCCGCGAGTTCAAGGAAATCACCAAATATCTTTAGCAGGCAATCCACTATGCAAATCCAGGACCTGTCCGCATGGACCCACGATCACGTCTTCGACAGCGGCAGCCATGCCGCTGAACGGGGCACCCGCATCGTCACCTGGATCACCGCCATCATGATGGTGATCGAGATCGCCGCCGGCTGGTGGTTCAATTCCATGGCCTTGCTGGCCGATGGTTGGCACATGAGTTCGCACACGGTCGCCATTGGTCTGTCGGCATTTGCTTACGCCGCGGCGCGCCGCTACGCGCGAGATCCCCGCTTCGCCTTTGGCACATGGAAGATAGAGGTGCTCGCCGGGTTCGCGAGCGCCCTCTTCCTCATCGGCGTTGCCGTGCTGATGGTGACCGGCTCGGTCGAGCGTATTTTCGCACCCCAGCCGATCCATTACCTGGAGGCCCTGGTGATCGCCACACTCGGCCTGCTGGTCAATATCGCCTGCGCCCTGATCCTGGGGAGCGTCCATGAGCACCACCACCATGGCGAGCATGGGCATGCCCCGCATCACCACGACCTGAATCTGAAATCCGCCTATGTCCATGTACTGGCCGATGCCGCCACCTCGGTGCTGGCGATCGCGGCACTGGCAGGAGGCTGGCTCTACGGCTGGTCCTGGCTCGACCCGGTGATCGGCATCGTCGGTGCGGTGCTCGTGGCCGTCTGGGCCAAAAATCTCATCCTGGAAACCGGAAAGGTGCTCCTGGACCGCGAGATGGATCACCCCGTGGTGGAAGAAATCCGCACAGCCATCGAAATCGGAAATACCCGTATCACCGATCTTCACGTCTGGCGAGTGGGCAAGCAGTCCTATGCCTGTGCACTGAGCCTCGTCACGCAAGAGGGCGGCCTGACTGCGGAAAAAATACGTGACCGATTGGCCATTCATGAAGAAATCGTACATCTGACGATAGAAATCCAGCCCTATTCTGGTGTCAGCACGACCACCACCTGACATATCGCCGGTCGTGGTAACCTCGCCGGGCGACGCTGCCCGCCGACTCCGATACGCTTCTCCCATACGTATCTGCGGCCAATGGTTTTCTAGCGAGGTAGGGCGGAAAAGCGGTTATTCACGCCTTCCGCCGGATGTTAGCCATTCGGCGGATAACGCCGGCAAGACGCCGCCGGCTCATCCGCCCTACCTTGCTGGCCGACCGTTACCATGTCAGTATCATGACGACGAAGACGAAAACCCCCATGCAAGCAGAACAGGCAATTGCGCCGGATGAGGCGTTGGAAGGAGCCCGGAGGGCGACGGGAGTCACCTCCTTGCAGGAGGCTCGGACGCATTTCCCGAGCCAGGGGTACAGCTACCTCCATGGCGTGGTCCGCTCCTGACCACGAGAAATACCATCCGGCCTGCCAGGATTGCCTCGTGCCAGGTCCATGCCCGTTAGACACGGTTTGGTCAGTCTCCTAGAATGCGGCCACTGGATAAACCGACGACTATTTCATGACGACACGATGGCCTATCGAGATGCAGCGGGGAGAGATCGCCGAGTTGTTGCGTGAGCACGGCATCGCACCCACGCACCAGCGCCTGGAGATCGCCAGGGTGCTGTTCATGCGCCGAGAACACCTCTGTGCGGATCAGTTACTTGGCATCGTCAATGCACGTTTCAGCGAAGTCTCCAAGGCAACCGTGTACAACACCCTGCGCCGTTTTCTGGAGAAGAAGCTCATCCGCGAGGTGATTGTGGATCCCGACCGCGTATTCTATGACCCGAACACGACGCCACACCATCATTTCTACAACGTCGTCAGCGGCGAGTTGACCGATATCCACGGCTACCATCCACAACTCATGGGGATGCCCGATCTACCCGAGGGCATGGCAGCGGACAGCATCGACGTCATCGTGCGCATACGCCCGCAGGAAATGGCAGCCTCCATGTAACCGCGCATGGGAGAAAACCCCTGTGGAACGGGCTTGCCCGCGATGGCAACATTTGCTCGACCACCACGCCTCCATTCGCCGGCAAGCCGGCTCCCACAGAGCGGCTCCCTCAGCGGGCTCGGATGCTCCCCACGTGCGCGTCTTCACAACCAACCCAAAGGATGACCCATGCAACGACGTGAATTTCTGACTGGCGCCGGCACCGGACTCGGCCTGGCTGCCAGCGCGCTGATTCCGAAGGCTTTTGCCGATGGTCCCGCGATTCAATGGCTCTTGGCCTCCAGTTTTCCCAAGAGTCTGGATACCATCTACGGCGCCGCTGAACTGCTCTCCTTGCGGTTGAACCAGATCACCGGCGGAAAATTCCAGGTACGCGTGTATGCCGGAGGAGAACTGGTGCCGGGCCTGCAGGTGCTCGATGCGGTGCAGCAAGGCACGGTGGAATGCGGCCACACCGCCAGCTACTACTACGTGGGCAAGAACATGGCCTTTGCTTTTGATTGCGCCATGCCCTTCGGCCTGACCGCGCGTCAGCAGAACGCCTGGATGTACTTCGGCGGCGGGTTGCAATTGATGCGCGATTTGTTCAAGAAACACAACATCGTACAATTTCCCGGCGGCAATACCGGGGTGCAGATGGGTGGCTGGTTCCGCAAGGAAATCAAGTCCCTGGCCGATCTCAAGGGTCTGAAGATGCGCATTCCCGGCATCGGCGGCCAGATCATGGCGAAGCTGGGTGCGGTGCCCCAGACCTTGGCCGGCGGCGACATCTACCCTTCGCTGGAGCGCGGCGCCATCGATGCGGCGGAGTGGGTAGGGCCCTACGACGATGAGAAACTGGGCTTTCACAAGATCGCAAAGAACTATTACTACCCCGGCTGGTGGGAAGGCGGCCCGCAACTGTCCTTCTACGTCAACAGCACCAGGTGGAACGCACTGCCCGCAGCCTACAAGCAGGCTTTTGAAACCGTCTGCGCCGAAGCCAATGTCAACATGCTGGCCGAGTATGACTACAAGAACCCGCCGGCGATGATGCGCCTGGTGAAGCAAGGCGTGAAATTGCACGCCTTCCCCAAGGACATCATGACCGCAGCGCGCAACGCTTCCTTCCAGTTGTATGACGAGGAAGCCGCAAAGAATCCCGACTTCGCGCGCATATACGGCGAGTGGAAGAAATTCCGCGAAAACCAGATCCAGTGGTTCCGCGTGGCCGAATCCTCCTACGAGAACTTCCTCTATTACGCGAAGTAAGTAAGTCTGCGAA
Source organism: uncultured Pseudomonadota bacterium (assembly GCA_903883985.1). Taxonomy (GTDB): domain Bacteria; phylum Pseudomonadota; class Gammaproteobacteria; order Burkholderiales; family Thiobacillaceae; genus PFJX01. Next base: position 4,830 of record CAISDD010000345.1, read on the forward strand.
ACCGATTTTGTTTACCACCGGGCTCCCTCACCCTGCCCTCTCCCGATGGGAGAGGGTTCCACTCCCTTCCCCCTCCGGGGGAAGGGCCGGGGATGAGGGCCTGCGCCGACAGCTTAATGAAGGCAAAATCAGTCACGCGTCACTACTTAGGCGATCCGCATCTGCCGCGGTTCAGTCGTGCAACTTGAATGTCACCCGGATATAGTCCTGATAGCGCACCGGGTGGCC
>CAISDD010000346.1 GCA_903883985.1 uncultured Pseudomonadota bacterium
ATCGTCGCCGCCGATGGCGCGCATAGCGTGACTCGCCAAAGCCATGGCGATTTTTTCAAGCCCCAGCTTGTCGCCGGCAAGTGCCGCTACCTCTGGCTTGGCAGCCACAAGAGGCTGAACGCTTTCACCTTCGCCTTCGAAAATACCGAATGGGGCTGGTTTGCGCTCCATGCCTACCGCTTCGCCGAAAACACGTCCAGCTTCATCGTCGAGACGCGCGAGGAAACCTGGGCTGCCGCCGGCCTGGCCCAGGCGGATCTGGCGACTTCGCTGGCCTTCTGCGAGAAGCTCTTCGCCCGGGTACTCGACGGTCATGCCCTGTTCGCCAGTGCCGGACAGGTGCCGAGTTCTCAGGGTAGCCATTGGCAGACCTTCAAGCGCATCCAGTGCGAGCGCTGGCATCACGGCAATATCGTGCTGATCGGCGATGCCGCCCACACTGCGCATTTTTCCATAGGCTCGGGCACCAAACTGGCCATGGAAGACGCCCTCTGTCTGGCCAAGTGCCTGACGCGGGAAAACGATCTGCCCCGGGCGCTCGCCCTCTACCAGGAGGAGCGTGAAACCGAGGCGCTGAAATTATTGAGCGCCTCGAACAATCGCATGGCCTGGTTCGAGAATGTCGCCCGCTATGCCCACCTGGATGCGCTGCAGTTCTCCTATTCCTTACTCACAGGAAGCCAGAGAATCGGCCACGACAATCTCAGAGCCCGCGACCCGGCCTATGTGGAAAGAGTGGAGAACTGGCTGGCGGCCAAGAGCGGTCTGACGAGTCTGCCCGGCCAGTCCTTGCCGCCGATGTTCACGCCTTTCTCCATCCGCGGCCTGGTGCTCAAGAACCGCGTCGTGGTCTCGCCCATGGCCATGTATTCCTGCCGGGACGGCCTGGCCGAGGATTTTCTCCTCGTACATCTGGGCGCCCGCGCCTTGGGCGGCGCGGGTCTGGTGATGACCGAGATGACCGCGGTCACAGCGACAGGCCGCATCACGCCGGGCTGCGCCGGCCTGTGGAACGAGGCGCAGGCAAGTGCCTGGGCGCGCATCGTTGCCTTCGTTCATGGCCACTCCAGCGCCAGGATCGGCCTGCAACTGGGCCATTCAGGTCCCAAGGGTTCGACCCGGCTCGGCTGGGAGGCAAGCGACGAGCCTTTGCCCGAGGGCAACTGGCCGTTGCTGGCGGCCTCGGACATCCCCTACGGCCCGAACAATCAGGTGCCCCGCGCCATGAGCCGCGAGGACATGATTGAAGTGGCGGATGCCTTTGTCGCTGCCGCCAGACGCGGCGCGACAGCCGGCTTCGATCTGCTGGAATTCCACTGCGCCCACGGCTACCTGATGTCCTCCTTCATCTGCCCGCTCACCAACCGGCGCGATGACGAATACGGCGGCTCGCTTGCCAATCGCCTGCGCTTTCCCCTGGAGGTATTTGCAGCCATGCGCGCCGTCTGGCCTGCCGATTCTCCAATCGCCGTGCGCATTTCCGCGCACGACTGGGCCCCTGGCGGCAACACGGCGGATGACGCCGTCGTCATCGCGAAGCTGTTCAAGGAGGCCGGTGCCGACCTGATCGACGTCTCTTCCGGCCAGACAACGCGGGCGGCTCGCCCCGTCTATGGCCGCATGTACCAGACGCCTTTTTCCGACCAGATCAGGAACGAGGTCGGTGTCGCTACCATCACCGTGGGCAATATCTCTGAGCCCGACCAGGTGAACAGCATCATCATGGCCGGCCGTGCCGACCTTTGCGCCCTCGCCCGCCCACATCTGTCCGACCCGGCCTGGACGCTTCATGCCGCGGCAAGGCAGGGCATTGAAAATGTTGACTGGCCCAAGCAGTATCTGACCGCCAAGACCCTGCGCCGCCCGTGAGATGCGCGAATCCCTGAAAACCCTTTTCCTCTCTTGCGAGAAACCATGACATGAGCAAAGACACGTCACCCCAGTCCGATTCCGAGACCCGCGCCAACAGCGAACACACCCAGGCACTGCGCCTGTGGTTGCGGATGCTGGCCTGCACCAACCTGATCGAGGGCCATGTCAGGAGCCGCCTGCGCCAACAGTTCAATATCACGCTGCCGCGCTTCGATCTGATGTCGCAACTGGAGAGAAAGCCTGAAGGACTCAAGATGGGCGAGCTGTCCAAGCGCATGATGGTCACCGGCGGCAATGTCACCGGCATCACCGACCAGCTGGTCTCCGAGGGCCTGGTGTTGCGCCAGGACAATCCCAATGACCGCCGCGCCTACATCGTCAAACTCAC
>CAISDD010000347.1 GCA_903883985.1 uncultured Pseudomonadota bacterium
CCGGCGCCGGGAAAAGCACCCTGTTGAAGCTCATCGCCGCCATCGAGCGCCCGACCAGCGGCCACATCATGGTCAACGGGCAGAACGTTGGCCGCATGAGGCGCCCGGCTCTCCCTTTTTTCCGCCGCAACATCGGTCTGATTTTCCAGGACCACAAGCTGCTGTATGACCGCACGGTGTTCGACAACGTGCTGATGCCTTTGCATATCCAGGGCGTGATCGGCCCGGACGCGGCCCGGCGGGTGCGCGCGGCACTCGATAAGGTCGGCCTGCTGGGCAGGGAACGCGCCCGCCCCATCACCCTCTCTGGCGGCGAGCAGCAGCGATTGTGCATCGCTCGCGCCATCGTCAGCCGCCCGGCCCTGGTTCTGGCCGACGAGCCCACGGCCAACCTGGATGACGCCTATGCGCGCGACATCATGGACATGTTCCGCGCCTTCAACGAAGTCGGCGTCACCCTCATCATCTCCACGCACGACCAGGATCTGATCCACCGCTACGGTGGGCGCCGCGTCACCCTGGCTTATGGGAAGCTGGTGCAATGATGAAAGCCTGGGTTGCGCACCATCTGCACAGCAGCAAGATTGCTGCCGAGCAGTTTCGTGCGGCACCCGTCGCCGCCCTGTTTACCGTTCTGGTAATCGGGGTGGCGGTCAGCCTGCCTGCCGGCCTCTACGTGTTGCTCGCCAACCTGGAACGCGCTGCGGGGAGCGTCAAACCGCAGGCGGAGATCACCGTTTTCCTGAAGGAAGAGGTGGACGAGAATACGGCGCGCAGCCTAGGCGCCAGCCTGAAGAAACGTGCCCTGGTGGCCGACGCCCGGTTTGTCAGCAAGGCAGACGGCATCAAGCACCTCGAGGACGCAGGCCTCGCCGACATCGCCGCCGGCCTGCCGGAAAATCCCCTGCCGCACACCCTGATCCTCACCCCCAAGGATACCTCGCCGGCGGCCATGGCATCGCTGAACTCGAAACTCAAGAACAACCCCGATGTCGACCGCATCCTGATGGATAGCGACTGGATCAAGCGCCTTGCAGCGCTCATGCAACTGGGACGTGACCTGGTCGGCATGCTGATCGTCGTCCTGGGCGTGGCGCTCGCCGCCATCACATCGAACACCATCCGCCTGCAAATCTACGCGCAGAAGGACGAAATCGAAGTCGCCCGTCTGATCGGTGCCACCGACCGTTTCATTCGCCGCCCCTTCCTTTATTTCGGTGGCATCCAGGGCTTGGCCGGCGGTATGGCCGGCTGGCTGCTGGTCGGCTGCGGTGGCTGGCTGCTGGAAAAAAGCGTAGCCCAGGTTGCCACCGCCTATGGCTCGCAGTTCCACCTGGCCGGGTTCACACTCCGGGAGGCCGCGCTCCTGCTCCTTCTCTCGGCCTGTTTGGGCTGGTTCGGCGCCTATTTTTCTGTCGGCCGGGCCTTGCGGGAAAACGATTAACCTTGACACTGGATGCCGCACCCACAACCGGAAAGCCGGCTGCTAGTGCTCTTGCCAGGAATCACAGGGTCAAGTCTTGCACAGTCGCATTATTTTTGGTCTTGCTTCGATTCATAAGCCCTCACAGCCCGGCTCACCGTAGTGTAATGCACATCAAAAGCGTCCGCGATTACTTTCATCGCATAATCACCGGTCAGATAGGCCAATGCCATTCCTGTGCGC
>CAISDD010000348.1 GCA_903883985.1 uncultured Pseudomonadota bacterium
CTTGACCACGGTGGTACTCGACACTACGGACACGCCCAGGCCGGCGGCGACCGCACCCTTGATCGCCTCGCGGCTGCCCAGTTCCATGACCAGGTTGAGCTCGTCGAGATTGACTCCATTCACGCGCAGAAATTCATCGATGCACTCGCGCGTCCCGGAGCCGGATTCTCGGCTGATATAAGGGTGATCGGCTACCTGTCGGGGGCTGGCGGACACCGCGCCGGCTAGATCGGAGAAGGGCGCGCAGATCATCACCAGCTCATCCTCGGAGCACACCTCGGTCACCAGATTCGGATGGTGCGAGGGCGATTCGATCAGACCCAGGTCGAGCGTGTGATCGGCCACCTTGTTCTCTATGGTTTCGGAATTGGCCACAGTCAGGCGCGCCTGGGTTTCGGGGTGGCGTTGCTTGAACTCGCCCAACAGGCGGGGCAGCATGTATTCGGCGATCGTGGTGGAGGCGCCGATCAGCAGCGGTCCACTGACCTGGCCGGTTAACTCGGAGATGCGCGCTTCCATTTCCGCCGTCAGGTTAAGGATGCGCTCCGAGAAATCCAGTGTCAGTTCGCCGGCCGGCGTCAGGGAGATGCGGCCATGCGAGCGTTCGAACAAACGCGTACTGAAGTGTTCTTCCAACTGCTTGACCTGAAAAGTGACCGCTGGCTGGGTCATGAACAGCAGCTCCGCCGCCTTGGTGAAGGAGAGCTGGCGGGCGACGGTGTGAAAAACTTGCAGGCGTCTGTCGGCCATTTTCTTATGAGTCGATAAATTATAGTTATTCGATTCAATCATAATTTTCTGATTTAGCCCAGAAAAAAACAGCAGGATCGCGCGCCACGATCATTTCCCCCCCCACAGGAGCGTGGAAAGTCCGACAGGCCCCCAGGAGGCCATGATATGATTTTCGGCTGCAATGACCCCTCCCTTCCGGTCTGATGAATCGCGGCTTCTACCTCATCCTGGCGGCGCAGTTTTTTTCCGCGCTCGCCGACAACGCTCTCCTGTTCGCCGCCATCGCCCTGCTCAAGGAGATCTCCGCGCCGGATTGGCATGTGCCGCTGCTGCAGCTGTTCTTCATCCTTTCCTACATCCTGCTCGCCCCCTTCGTCGGTCCCTATGCCGACTCCATGCCCAAGGGGCGGGTCATGTTCGTCACCAATTTCATCAAGCTGGCAGGCTGTCTGGCGATGCTGGCAGGGATGCCGCCGCTATACGCCTATGCCATCGTAGGTCTGGGTGCGGCCGCGTATTCACCGGCCAAGTACGGCATCCTCACCGAGTACCTCCCCCCGGGGCAACTGGTCAAGGCGAACAGCTGGATCGAGGGTGCCACGGTGGCCGCCATCATCCTGGGCGCCGTGATGGGAGGCCTGATGATCAGCCCGAAGTTCGCCGGTGCCGTCATGCACGCATGGGGGCTCGATGCCTGGCTCTCCGTGCCGCAGTTCGCCATCGTCATCATCGTCTTCCTTTACCTGGGGGCTGCCTGGTTCAACCTGTACATTCCGGTCGTCGCCATCGACCACAAGCCGCCGAACAGGAACCCGATGTTCCTGCTTCACGACTTCATGCACTCGTTCAAGCTCTTGTGGAAAGACCCCCTGGGTCAGGTGTCGCTTGCGGTCACCACCCTCTTCTGGGGCGTTGGGACGACCCTGCGCCTGGTGGTGCTGGCCTGGGCGGCGTTCAATCTCAAGTTTGACCTGACCCACGCCACCCAGCTCACCGCCATGTCGGCCGTGGGCATCGCCTTTGGCGCGGGGGCCGCCGGAAAATGGGTGAAACTGGAAGATTCGGTCAAGGTGCTGCCGGCCGGCATACTCCTGGGGCTGACGGTCATCGCCATGATCTTTGTGACGGACTGGCGCATCGCCGCCGTCTTGCTGTTCTGCGTCGGCTTACTGTCGGGCTTCTTCGTGGTGCCGCTCAACGCCTTGTTACAACATCGCGGCCACCTGCTGATGGGCGCCGGCCATTCGATCGCAATTCAGAATTTCAACGAAAACATCGGCATGCTGATCCTGCTGGGCATCTACACGTTCATGGTCCACAATGGCGTGCATATCCACTGGATAATCGCCAGCTTCGGTCTGTTCATCAGTCTAGCCATGTCGTTCGTCTGGCGTCGCCATCGCTACGACCAGGTTTTGTAAGAGGTAAGTAACTTCTCAGTAAGTCACGGCATGGTGCGGTCAGCGCCCGTTCACGCGGGGTAGTGATGTAACCCACCCCAAGAGAGCAGGTTGAAGAAGCACTGGCGAGTCCCTGTAGCGCAGGCATCCTTGCCTGCGTCTTTGAAAACAGCCGGCCGCAAACCGGCGTTGCCGCGATGATTTCTTTTTGAAGCAA
>CAISDD010000349.1 GCA_903883985.1 uncultured Pseudomonadota bacterium
GAGCGTGATCGAAGGCGCAAACCTCAATGTTCATGGGGCCTCACGGGGGAAGCGGTCAACTGAGGAATCAAGGTTCAAGACTCAAGACTCAATCGACCAGGCGGCGCAGCGCTTCCTCGTATTTCTCGACGGTGCGCGCCACCACCTCGGCGGGCAATTCCGGGCCGGGTGAGCGCTTGTTCCAGCCTGATTGCGTCAGCCAGTCGCGCACATATTGTTTGTCGAAACTGGGAGGATTGCTGCCGACGCGATACTGGTCCTGTGGCCAGAAACGCGAGGAGTCCGGGGTGAGGACTTCGTCGATCAGGGTGAGTGTGCCCCTTTCATCCAGGCCGAATTCGAATTTGGTGTCGGCGATGAGGATGCCCCGGGTCAGCGCATATTCCGCCGCCGCCTGATAGAGGCAGATCGCGGCGTCGCGCACCAGGACGGCCAGGTCGGCGCCGAGCAGTTCGCCGCATTGCGCGAAGTCGATGTTCTCGTCGTGCTCACCCACGGCGGCCTTGGTGGAGGGGGTGAAGAGCGCTTGCGGCAACGCCTGCGCGAGCAGCAAGCCGGCGGGCAGGGGGATGCCGCAGACCTGCCCCGTCTTCTGGTAGTCGGCCCAGCCGCTGCCGACGAGATAGCCGCGGACGATGGCCTCCACCGGCAGCGCCTTGAGGCGTTTTACGACGATGCTGCGGCCCGCGACCTGGGCCCGCTCCTCGGGGGCGACCACGTCTTGGGGGTCCTCGCCGGTGAGTTGGTTGGGCAGGATGCCAGACAGCTTTTTGAACCAGAAGTCTGCCACTGCGGTCAGCACCCGGCCCTTGCCGGGGATGGGTGTGGGCAGCACCACATCGAAGGCGGACAGGCGGTCACTGGTGACGATGAGCATGCGCTTGTCGTCCACGGCATAGATGTCGCGCACCTTGCCCTTGTGGAGCAGCGGCAGGGACTGAAGGGTCGATTCGTAGAGGGCGTCGGTCATGATCTCGAAAGCGATGGCCAAAATCGGCATTCTACAGAGCCTACGCGCAAGACGGCGCCGCCTGGGGCGTGTCAGGCCAGTGCTACGACAATCTTTTCTGTGCCTGGCACGAATGCGGTATACCCTTAAGGACTTCGGCATGAGGCGCAGCCGATAAGCCCACTGCGTCCAAATGCCTGCGAGGGATCAACGATGAAACCACTACTGCGTGTCTTCTCGATCGCCGTCCTCCTGGGAGCGTTAGCCGGTGGCGGGGCGCACGGCGCCACGCCTGGCCCGCGCACCCTCACGCTGGGCGCCTACACCACGCCGCGCGAGGTCTACGGCCGGGCCATCCTGCCTGCGTTCCAGCGCTACTGGAAGAAGCAAACCGGCCAGGACGTGGTTTTTCAGGAGTCTTATCTGGGTAGCGGCGCACAGGCACGCGCCATCATCGGCGGCTTCGAGGCCGATGTCGCCGCGCTCTCCCTGGAGGCGGACATCGACAGCATCGCCCAGGCCGGCCTGATCCGGCACGATTGGCGGGCGGGCCACACACAAGGCATGGTGACCCGGTCCATCGTGGTGATCGCGGTGCGACGGGGAAATCCCAAGGCCGTGCGCGACTGGAACGACCTCGCCCGCCCGGGCATGGAGGTGCTCACGCCGAATGTGCGTACCAGCGGTGGCGCCAAGTGGAATGTCTGCGCGCTTTATGGTGCCGCCTTGCGAGGGGGCACGGCAGCCGCGAAAGGGGACGCGAATGCCGCGACCGACTTGCTGCGCGGGGTACTGCACAACGTCACGGTGATGGACAAGGGTGCGCGCGAGTCGATCATCAATTTCGAGAAGGGGGTGGGCGATGCCGCCATCACCTACGAAAACGAGGTGCTGATCGGGCGCAAGGGCGGGGAGACCTACGATTACGTGGTTCCACGCGCCACGATCCTGATCGAGAATCCGGTGGCGGTCGTGGACCAGTACGCCGACCGGCACGGCAATCGCGATCTCGCCACGGCCTTCGTCGCCTTCCTGACCACGCCGCAGGCGCAACACGCTTACGCCGACTATGGCCTGCGCCCGGTCGATGACGGTGTCGCCCGCGAAGTCTCCGGGCGTTTCCCCGTGGTGCGCGAGCTCTTCACGATCCGCGACCTGGGTGGCTGGACACTGCTGGACAAGACGCTGTTCGGCCGCGCCGGCGCCTATGAGCGGGCGATGGCGGGCGCACGCTGACCATGGCCCGGGTCAGCGACGCCCTGAATCCAGGGACGGGCGGGCGAGTAGTGCGTGGCGCGGTTCTGGTCTACATAGGCCTGCTGGTGTTGCTGCCACTCACGGTACTGCTGCAACAGGGTTTGGCAGGCGGGGTGGACGCGCTCTGGCAGGCCATCAGCGCCCCCGGCGCGCGCCATGCACTCACGCTCACGCTCTGGAGCGCGGCCGTGATGGCCTTGATCAATGCGTTTATGGGCACCGCCGCCGCCTGGGTGCTGGTGCGTTATCGATTCCCAGGCCGCTCCTTCTTGTCCACCCTGGTGGATCTACCCTTCGCCATTCCCACCTTGGTCACGGGCGTGATGCTGGTCCTCCTCTATGGGCCGCACGGCCTGATGGGGGACTGGCTGGCCGCCACCGGCCTCAAGGTCGCCTTCGCCCCGCCCGGCATCCTCCTGGCCTTGCTGTTCGTCACCCTGCCGTTCGTGGTGCGGGCGGTGGAGCCGGTGCTGCTGGAACAGGATCCCGCCGAGGAGGAGGCCGCCCGCACCCTGGGCGCGGACGCCCTCACCGTGTTCCTGCGGGTGCTGTTGCCGCCGCTGCTGCCAGCCATCCTCTCCGGCAGCGTGCGCTCCTTTGCGCGCGCCCTGGGTGAGTTCGGCTCCATCGTCGTGGTCTCCGGCAACATCCCCTACAAGACGCTGACCGCGCCGATCTACCTCTTCGGCGAGATCGAGGCCGGCGCCCCGCAGGCCGCCGCCGCCGTGTCGCTGGTCCTGCTGCTGTTCGCGGTGGCGCTGACCTACGTAGGGCGCGCGCTGGAAAGATGGGCGGGCGTGAACGATGATCCTTGATTCCTCAGTTGACCGCTTCCCCCGTGAGGCCCCATGAATATTGAGAATTGCGCCTTCGATTGCGTTCACCCTTTAGGTGAACCCGCTACGCACCGATTGCACGGCAGGCGACGCCTGGCTGCGCTGCGCCCGCAAGGGGCAC
>CAISDD010000350.1 GCA_903883985.1 uncultured Pseudomonadota bacterium
CGAAATACGCCCCCACTGCGGCGATGGCCTGCGATTTCTGCAACAGTTTGAGCTGGTGTTTACGGATCACATGGCCGATCTCATGCCCCAGCACGCCGGCCAGTTCGGCCTCGTTGTTCAACTTCCGGTAGAGCCCCCTGGTCAGGAAAACGTAGCCCCCGGGTGCTGCGAAGGCGTTGAGATCGTCGCTCTCGATCACGCCGAAGTGCCAGGGCAGATCGGGCCGCTCGCTTTGCAACGCGACCCAGCGACCGACCTTGTTGACGTAGCGTTGCAGTTCCTCGTCGCGCACCAGCGGAGCGGCACCCAGCAGATTGCCGGCGATCTGTTGGCCGATGCGAACCTCTTCCTCCTGAGAAGTGCTGCCGGAGAGCAGCGACTTGAGTAGCAGATTGGCGGGTTTTCCCTGCGGCACGGTAGGTGCCGCAGGTGGCACGGGTGGTGTAGGCGGAGTTGGCCCCGTCGGCTGCAATTTCTGCTTGATCACACCTTTGAGGAAAGCGTCGAAATCGCCGGCGTGAGCCGGTCCCATGCCGCAAAGCGCGACGAGTACCCAGGGCAGGCCGCGTCTCATAACATCCCCCCGTCGCCAAAGGGACTGGTCTTGTCCCGTGAATTCTCGGGCTGCGGCGCCCGCAGATAGTCCAGGTCGCAGTGCCGCAGGCCTCCCGCGCGGGCATATTGTTCCGCCGCAGTGCGATCAACCAGGTAGCGATCCATCTTCATCAACTCGTTGGCGTCGAAACGCGCGGCTTTGAGTTGTGCCTCGTCCAGGCCGCGCAAACCGGCAGTCGCCACCACACGGCTCGAATCGCCGCGTGTGCCCCCCGCCTGCACCAGGCCCGAGAGTCCGGCGCCGGTCGACGCGGTGGAGCGCACAGAGAGGATGCGCACCCAGCCGTGGCCGGCACTCCCGGACACCTGGGTCCAGCCGCCCTGGTGGCCAACGATCTCCACCACGGCACCTCGGGCGAGCCGGCCTACGCTGGCAGCACCGGTGGCGGCGCTGACCCTCAGATCATCGTCCTTGAGCATGATGCCTGGCGCTGCCAGTGCCGGGACAGCGAGCAAACAGGCGAGGAAAAATATGGATTTCATGGCATTCCAGCATTGGGCATGGGCGCAAATGATACAACCGAGAGCGCCCGGACATACGCGCGAGATTCGCGGTGGACCGACTCCACGGTTAATATCCCCCCCATGTCGGCACAAAGCATCCTGACCCATCGTGGCAAAGCCTTCCTGGCGACCCTGCGTCTGTGGCGCGCCACCCTGGGGCTAGCCGGCCGGGTGGTGGTAGTGGCCTTGTCGCCGGCGGTCTACAACAGCGCGACGCGTACCGTGGTGATGAAGCAGATCTATTTCACCGCCGTGCAGATACTGGTTCCGTTCACCCTGTTCGCCGCCATGCTCTCCTTCGTGCTGATCCAGATTGTGGTGGGCACGGCTGCGGAATACGGACTTTCCGATTACGCGCTGGAAATGGTGGTGCGCCTGCTGGTGCTGGAAGTCCTGCCTCTGGTTACCGCCTTGTTCGTGGCGCTGCGCTCGGGCTCCGCGATCAATACCGAAGTCGCCCTGATGCGCATCAACAATGAGTTCGAAGCGCTGGAAGCCAACGGCGTCGACACGCTGCGCCTGGAAATCATGCCGCGCGTCATCGGCGGCATGCTCTCTGTGTTGTCGCTGACCGCCATCACCAGCGTGCTGGCCCTGTTACTCGCCTACCTGGCCGTCTATGGCCCTCAGCCCTGGGGCCTGGCGGATTTCAATCGGGTCATGGGCAAGGTATTCGACAACGCCATGCTGGTCAGCATCTGGCTAAAATCACTGGCCTTCGGCCTGGCGGTAACGGTGATCCCGGTTGCGGAAGGCCTGGCCACGCCGAAGATGTTGTTCATGGCACCCATTTCCGTGCTGCGTGGCATGGTGCGGCTGTTCTTCGTGCTGATGCTGATCGAGATGGGCTCGCTGGTGTTCAAATACATCTAGGGAACCACTGATTCCGTTCGTGGCAGGACGAACGGCAACCCATTGATTCCG
>CAISDD010000351.1 GCA_903883985.1 uncultured Pseudomonadota bacterium
CCACTACCACCTGTTGACCCAGGCTGCCTGCAAGCCCGGACGCAATCATGCGCGATACAAGATCACCGGTGCCTCCAGGATCAGAAGTAATGATACGGATGGGTCTAGTCGGATAACCCTGGCCAGACACTGCACCCGTACCCAGCGCCACCAAGCCAATCAAGAGCATTCGTATGACAGTACACGGTATCAACATGATGGTTCGTCAGTAGAAATCGTGAGCGAGTTTCGGCTCGGGTAATTTGCCAAGTGCATGATAGAGCGCGATTTCGATCATGCTAAACGTTCGAAAGCCATAGGCTTTTCTCATAGTGACTTTGGCTTTGTTGTTCAATCCCTCGATTACGCCGCTGGAGAACGCCTTTCGGGCGCGGAAATAGTTGAGTAGCAATTCGCGGTGGATGCGAATCGTGCGGGCGAATTTCTTCATCGGTTCGATGCGCGAACGCATCACCTGACTTGTCCATTGATCAAGGAACTTGCCCGCCCAAGTGGGTGAGTCGTAGTTCCAGAAATCCTGGAATGCTTCCTTGAGCAGGTACGCTCGGACACTGGCTAGGTTGTAGCGCAGCACATCACGTAGCTTGACGCGCTGGTTGTCGGTCAGGTTCTCGGGACGCTTGAGCAGGCACCAACGCGATTTCTTCAGTACTGGCTCGTAGCCGTCCTGGACCATGCGTCGGGCTTCCGCCGCCCGAACGTCATCGAGCGCGAGGTTCATCTTGGCCACGACATGGAAGCGGTCCAGAATGTTGAGCGCGTGGGTGCAGTGCTTGGCGATCAGTTTTAGGTATGGTTTCCACATATCAGAGCAGACGAACTCGATCTTCTCGGCCAGTTCCTTGCCAATCATAGTGAAGAACTTCTCGAAACTCTCGATGGTGCGATCCTTACCCACCCACAGCAGACGCACGCAGCCGGACTCGATCTGATAGACCAGCGTCAGATAGGTGTGTCCCCGCCCATACTGAATCTCGTCCACGCCGACGGCACGGATCGGGCCCAGTTGCCGGTGCTCCAAGCCCCACTGCACCACGTACTCGACCGCCTGGCAGACCTTCTCCCAACTGGTGTGAAAGCTCCTGGCCGTCTCCTGCCAAGAGAGCTTGCGTGCCCAGTGTGCCAGATACAGCATGTAGGCGCGCGTCAGAGTGTGCTTGCCCATGGCCCAGGGTACCTGCTCGACCTTCACCCCGCAGGCCTCGCACCGTACCCGCCGCATGCGGTACCGTAACAACACGGCGAAGCCCCAAATGGGAATAAACTCGAAACGTCGCTCAGGCAGTTGATCGTAGCTCGAGGCGCACTGGCCACAACCCGAGCAACACGGCTTCGAACCGCGCCGCGGTCGTAACTGGACCTCGATAGTCTTGGCGGCTTCATCAAGGCGCGCACCTTCGTAGACGAAGCCGGGAAATCGGTGACAGGCATTGAGAAGGCGGGTGAGTAGCATGGGCAGAAGACATCGGCGAATGGATGAGGGCACGATTATCCCGGTCCGCAGCACCACCCTCGACAAACTTTGCATGGACTTGGCAAACTGGCCCCAGCTCTGGGCGATTGAGCCCAGCGATGTCGCCATCGGCCAATGCATCATCGAGTCCATCCAACCCTTCCTGATCGATCTGCTGCAACAAGGCCTTGCCGACAAGACCATTACCCGCCACCTTGATCATCTCCAAATGCTCGGTGGCGAGATTATCCGCCGTCGCCAAAACGATTCCGACCTTACCAAGCAACTCGCCAGCGACGTGCTCTTCAATCTCATCGAGGAAGACGGCGGTCCACTCATCTGGCCGAGCATCACCGAGTCCGCACAGAACGCCTTCGATGCCACTTGCCGAAAGCTATACCGCTTCCTTAACGAGCAGAAAAAACGCAGCTAAGCCATAATCACCCACGAATTCCGCCGTCGAACCTATTTATCAGGGGAAGGCCTACAAATATTCCACACCCAAGGCGTCACCTTTTGCCCTGTTAAATTGCAAGCTTGATAAAAAAACAGTCCGGTGTTGACGGCTATAGGCTGCGCATCTTCTCAACCGGCGGGTGCAGTATATTCCAATCCAAGTATGAGTCTGAACGGAGGGGTTTTTGAGTGAGTTCAGGCGGCTGTTTTCGATCGGTTTGAAATGGTTTTAAACAGCGTTGCGCGTGCTTTGTTTAGACGCTCTGCGGCCTCATTATCGCTCATTGCGCTGGCTTGCGCATCGAGCTGTTGGAAGGTGATACCCGGTTTCAGGAATTGCTTTGCCAAGGGTAAGGATTTAAGTTTCTCGAAGGGCGTCATCATGAGGTTGTAGGGATAACGCTTGCGCTGGCGGCCCTTGGCATCGGTGATCGTTTCGGCGAACAGGGAGGGCCGATGGAAGTTCACGTAGGGGTTCAGGTAGTCACGATCAAAGGCGTTGACCAGCGCCGCGAAGCGTTGCGGAATATGGCTGTAGCCGAGGTGTTTGCGCACGATCGCGCCATTTTTTGACTCGGCCTGTGCGTTGTCGTTGCTGTGGCGCGAGCGCGATTTTGTTTGCTCTTCGATGAGTAACTTGTTGAGCAATTCCACGACGGCACCGTTGATGAATTCGGAGCCGTTGTCAGAGTGAAACCCCAGAATGACGAATGGGAAACTTTGCAACAATGCTTCGAGCACAGGGATCAGGAAAGCCTCGCTGATGCGCTCGCAGGTAGCCACCACCTCGTACTGGGTCACGCAGTCTACGGCGTTGATGTGGTAGAGGCCTTTAACGCCGTCCTGGTCGCCCTGGTGCACGGTGTCCAGTCGCAGGTAGCCGGGCCGGTTGTTCGGGGCTGGGGCACGACGCTCGCCGATGGCAATGCTCACCGGCCGCGTCTTGGTCCAGACCTGTCGACGGCGCAAGTAGCCACTACGCTTGCGCAAGTTGTAGAGGTGCGCCACCGAGATCGTTGCCAGACGTTCATAACGGGTTTCGCCAAACACGCAGTAGGCGCGCTCCATGAGCTTTTTGGTCGCCAGCCCGGAGAGCGTGCCATGCAGGGTATCGGTATGGGCCAGCAAATGCACATCAGCGTCGCTGAAGGTACGTGCAAAGCTTGTGCGCGAGGCGCGGTAGCGCTTGAGCAGCGGTGCCCGTTCACCAACGCGCTGAACCAGCCGCGTGAGCTGCTGACGCGAATAGCCGCTCACGCGACCGAGAAAGCGCAGCACCACGCCCTTGTCGGGTCGTGTCAGGCGGGCGTAACTGAAGCGCCGTAGGGTGCGCCCGATGAAACCGTAACGTTCCTCGCCCGTCACCGCAAAATCCACCGCCACGGTTCCATCCACAAAGGCCTGCAGTTGGGCCAGCGTACGCAATTGCTCGTCTTTCATATCGATCACCATGCCTCGCATCATGATCGATCCCAACTGCCCGCTCAGACTCAAACCCCGTTAGAATCACGCTCCCCGTTCAGACTCAAACCCCGTTGGACAAGTCTCGACCTTGCAATGCGTCGACGTTATGCTAGCATCTGAACGCGGCTATAGTACACAAACGAATGGGGGCATCATGTTACGCTTGCTCGGTATTTTCGCAGTACTGCTGACC
>CAISDD010000352.1 GCA_903883985.1 uncultured Pseudomonadota bacterium
AAACCTGGGTCGCCGCCAGCTTTGGCGCCAAGTTCCACGATTTTGCCGGTTCCGTGGTGGTGCATGCCGTGGGTGGCTGGATCGCCCTGCCGGCGGTACTCCTGCTGGGTGCGCGACGTGGCCGCTATCGCCACGATGGCCAGGTGGCCGCGCATCCGCCTTCCAGCATCCCCTTCCTGGCCCTGGGCGCCTGGATCCTCACGGTGGGCTGGTTCGGCTTCAACGTGATGTCCGCGCAGACGCTGGCCGCAGTCTCCGGCCTGGTGGCGGTGAATTCGTTGATGGCGATGGTGGGGGGCACCCTGGCTGCGCTGTTCGTCGGCAGGAACGACCCCGGCTTCATCCATAACGGCCCGCTGGCTGGCCTGGTCGCGGTGTGTGCCGGTTCTGACCTGATGCACCCCCTGGGCGCGCTGGCCACCGGCGCCATTGCCGGCGCGCTGTTCGTGTTGATGTTTACCATCACCCAGAACAAATGGAAGATCGACGATGTATTGGGCGTGTGGCCGTTGCATGGCCTGTGCGGTGCCTGGGGTGGGATTGCCGCCGGGATCTTCGGCCTGAAGAGCCTGGGCGGCTTAGGTGGCGTGACGTTCGCAGCACAACTGGTCGGCACTATTACAGGCATCGGCATCGCCTTGGTCGGCGGCACGCTGGTCTACGGTCTGCTCAAGAAGACGGTGGGCATCCGCCTGGATGCCGAGGAGGAGTTCAACGGCGCCGACCTCTCCATCCACAAGATCTCGGCCACGGCGGAGCGGGAAACCAACTGGTAAGCGGTTGTGGGCGCGCCCGGCCGCGATCTACCCCAGATCGCCGTCACCGAAACGCCGCGCGATTTCCGCGAAGGTGGCTTCGATCACCCGCGAGGCATCCGCCACGTCGGGGTCGAAGTGCCGGCCGCGCCCTTCCTGGATGATGGCCATCGCCCGTTCGTGGGTATAGGCCGGCTTGTACACCCGTTTGGAGATGAGGGCGTCGTACACGTCCGCCACCGCCATCAGGCGCGCGGAAATAGGGATGGCATCGCCTGCCGTGCCCTGGGGATAACCACGGCCGTCCCATTTCTCATGGTGACCGTAGGCGATTTCGCGCGCATAGCGGAGAAAGCAGCCCTGTTGCTCTCCGAGTTCGCCTTCTGCCTGGGCGATGGCGTCGCGGCCATATTCGGCGTGACGCTGCATTACCGTCCATTCCTCCGGCGTGAGTTTGCCTGGTTTGCACAAGATGGCGTCCGGCACGCCCACCTTGCCGATGTCGTGCAGCGGAGCCGACTTGTAGAGTAGTTGGATCGTCTCGTCGTCCAGATGGGGGCGAAAACGCGGGTGGTCACGCAACTGCTCCGCCAGCGCCAAGACGTAATTCTGGGTACGGCGGATGTGGTTGCCGGTCTCGTTGTCGCGCGCCTCGGCCAGGGAGCAGAAGGCGGTGATGGTGGCGCTCTGGGCCGCGATCATGTCCTGCTTCTGGCGCATCAGTTGTTCCGACTGGTCGAGGATTTTCTGGGTTCGTTTCAAGACCAGTCTTTCCAGATCGACGTTGCGCTGTTTGAGCAAGCGGGTGAGCCGCCCCAGCTTGAGCTGGTTGCGCACCCGAGCCAGCACCACGGGGGGAGAAAACGGCTTGTGGATGAAATCCTCCGCGCCCAGCGACAAGCCCATCGCCTCATCTGCGGGGCTGTCCAGTTTGGTGACGAAGAGGATGGGGATGTCGTGCAGGCGGGGATTCGCCTTGATGCGACGGCAGACTTCGAAGCCGTCGAGTTGGGGCATGACCACGTCCAGCAGGATCAGGTCGGCGTGACCGTCCTGATCCAGAAAGTCCAGCGCTTCCCTTCCACTTTGCGCTACATAAACCCGATATTCCTCGCCCAGAAACGACTCCAGGATCAGGAGGTTTTCCGGCTGGTCGTCGACGATCAGGATGTGTTCGGCGTGCATGGTTCTCCCTGGCTTAACTGTTGAAGTGCGTGGGTCGATCGAGATGCCGCGCGAGCTCAAGCAGCAGGGTTTGCATCCCCGCCGCCAGCTTCTCGGCAGATTCTCCCGCCAGCTTGAGGGTTTCTTGTGTGGCGTTCTCTGTGGCCAGGCGCGCCCGCTCATCCACTTCTCGTGCCTGTGCATGCAAGCCGGGGGCCGCGAGATTGCCGGAGAGACCCTTGAGACTGTGGCCCAAGAAGGCTAGCGCCTCGAAATCTCCCGCGCGCACCGCGCAGCGCAGCTTCTCCGGCGTTGCCGCATGACCTTCCAGTACCGTCTCCAGCAAGGAACGAATGAATGCTGTGCGTCCCGGAAAGCGTGCGTTCAGCACTGCCCAGTCGATCAGGCCGGACTCTTCATTTGCACTCCTGGCAGGCTGTGGAAGGACGGATTCCATGGGCGGTTCGCGTGCAGCAGTGGTCGGGTGGCGCACCTGGTGCAAGATCGCGGCGACCAGGGTGTCCGGCTCGATCGGCTTGCTGACCTGGTCTACCATGCCGGCACTCAGGGATTTTTCGCGCGCTTCGGCCAGTGCATGGGCGGTGAGACCGATTACCGGCAAGCCCGGGGCGATCTCACACAGGCGCCGGGTGGCTTCGAGTCCGTCCATCACCGGCATCTGCACGTCCATCAGCACTACATCGAACGCTTCCGCGCCATGCTCGTTCAGAAGATCCAGGAGCTGCTGGCCGTTCTCCGCGAACACCACAAAAGCCCCCTCGTGTTCCAGGAAATCTTCCAGGACCAGACGGTTGAGATTCACATCGTCTGCCGCCAGAACGCGCATCCCGGCCAGGCGTGGTCCACTCTTCGCCGGGGCGATGGACTCCAGCGATGCGCTCGATGCTGGCAGCGGCAGGCACAGGACGAAGTGACTGCCCGTGCCGGTTTCGCTTTCCACGCCGATGTCGCCTCCCATCAGGCGCGCGAGGTTGCGGCTAATGGCCAGCCCCAGGCCGCTGCCACCGAATTGCCGGGTGGTGGAGGCATCGGCTTGCTCGAAGGCGCCGAACAGGCGGGATATCTGATCCGGCGTCATGCCGATGCCACTGTCGGATACCCGGAACAGGGTGTGGTCGCCCACTCGTCGCACATCGAGCGACACCTCGCCGGACTCGGTGAACTTGATTGCATTGCTCAGAAGATTGAGCAATATCTGTTCCAGGCGCAGCACGTCGCCCGCGACCCAGGTAGGCAGGTCGCCTGCGAGATCGAGGCTTAGGGTCAGCCCCTTGGCGTCGGCGCGCTCGCGAGTCAGCCCGATGGCATGACGCAGCGTGGCGGCAAGATCGAAGGGCCGCGTCTCCAGCGTCATCTTGCCGGCCGTGATCTTGGAGAAATCGAGAATGTCGTTGATGATCTTGAGCAGGTGTTGGCCGGCATCCAGGATGTGACCGAAGGTTTCCCGTGTCTTGTCTGATACGCTGTCGCGCTGGCCGATCCGGGCCATGCCGAGAACCGCGTTCATGGGTGTGCGGATCTCGTGGCTCATGTTGGCGAGGAACTCGCTTTTTACCTGGGACAGGCGTTCGGCTTCCAGTTGCGCCGCAACCAGCTCGCTGGTGCGCGTGGCCACCATTTCTTCCAGGTGGTGGCGGTGGCGATCCAGTTCCAGGCCGATGCGTTTCTTCTCGGTGATGTCCTCGCTGACCGAGACGTAATCGCGGGTGTGGCCATTCGCGTCGAGGATGGGGGAAATACTCTGGTAGGCGTAATAGGTTTCGCCGTTTTTTCGCCGGTTGACCACTTCGCCACGCCAGGCCTGCCCATCCCTTAGCGACTGCCACATCGCCGCGAAGGTGGCTCGTGTCGTTTCTCCGGATTGCAGCAGCTTCGGATTTTTTCCCTGGACCTCCTCCAGTGTGTAGCCGCTGACTTCCGTGAACGCCCGGTTGACGTATTCGATCTCGACCCGGCTGTTGGTGATGACGATGGCGTGGGAACTCTGCTCGACCGTGCTGGACAGCTTCTGCAAGGTCTCTCCAGCCTCGATGCGCGCGCCGATGTCGCGGTGAAAACCGAAATAGCGGCCGCCCGAGATGGGAGAGTAGGAGGCGCTGACCTCGATGTCCAGGATGCGGCCGTCCTTAGTGCGGTGCCGCGTCTGGAAAAGCAGTCGGCCCTCACGCATGCATCGCTCCATGTGTGCTGCAGTCTCCTCGGGTCGTTCTGTGGCATCGAGTTCCCAGATATGCATGCCCAGCAAGGCCTCACGACTGTAGCCGGAGAGCCGTGCATAGGCTTCGTTCACCTGCAGTATGCGGCCCAACCTGTCCACCATCCAGAAACCGTCGCCCGCCGTCTCGGACACATGTTGGTACATGAGTTCGCGTTCATGCAACGCGGTTTCGCTGCGCACGCGGGTGATGTAGGTGGCCAGGATGCGGGTCACTGCCAAGAGAAAGGTTTCCTGTTCCCGCAGACGCGGGCTTCCTGGGGCGAGTTGCACCACCAATACCCCGAGCACCTGCTTTTCGGTCAACAAGGGCAAACAGAAATGGCCGTGATCCGGCATGCCCGGATACTTGATCTCATGACGGACATCGACATGGTCGGCGAACACGACCTGGCCACTGGCCGCGGCCTGGCCGCACAGACAGCGCCCCAGGGGCAGGTGGCCGCAACGCTCTATCGTTTGTGGTGACAGGTTGTGGCTGACGCCCAATTCCAGGTGTTTCCCGTCCTCGGCCATCAGGTGGATCGCGCCCTTGGCTGGGAGAGCGAGCCAGGAAATGCAAAGCAGTTGTTTCAAGGCGGTGGTGAGCGTCTCCTGTACCGACCCGCTTTGCAGCACGGTCTCCAACAAGTTCCGTATGGCGGTCTGGTGCTCGTGCTCCTGTGTGGCGATTTCTGCCATGCGGGCCAGTTCTGCAGTGCGCAGGGCAACCAGGGCTTCCAGATGATCCTGCTGCAGCCGAAATGCTGACTGCAGGGCAGCCAAGGGCGTGATGTCCGAGAATGCGATCCGGAGAGAGGGGGGGACGCCCTCCCGTGGGATGCCGACGCAGTCCAGGTGGATATGGAGCTTCGAGCCGTCGGCACGGCGCAGCGTGAAGTCGGCACGCTGCTTTTCCGTGCTGGCCAATCCGGCCAGGAAAATTAGTCGCCAGCGTTCGCGGTCGGCGGCGTCCACACGGAATTCGAAGCGGTGATCGATCAGATGCTTGCGTTCTTCTCCCAGGATCGCAGCACCCGCGAGGTTGATCTGGATGATCTGTCCGTTCGCGTTGAGGGTCGCGTAGCCGACCGGTGCAAATTCGTACAGATCGACATAGCGATCGCGCGAGGCCTCCAGTTCGATCTGGGACAGGCGCAAAGCCTCGTTCTGCATCTCCAGTTCGAACTGATGCACATGGAGTTCGTGCGGCAGGGCGTCATGGGGGTCAGATGGCGCGCTTCCTATGACCCGCTCGGCGTCTTCCCGCAGTTGCGACTTGCCGTTATTCGAGTGGTTCATTCCCGTCCTTCCCGAGGTTGATCCCGCGCGGCCGGCCGGAATACCTGTGTATTATGCACGGGTATAGAGCCTTGGCGTGTGGGGGCGTGCGGCGCGCGGATTTTGAGTTTCCCGGCAGCCTGCCCAGAAGGCGGCGATCGTCCTCGTCGTAGCGTCGGTCAACCCGGTGTCGCCTGGTTCATGCGCATTAGCCGCCCGGCCAGGCTGGCGATGATGCGTCGGGCCAGAGGTGCCGAGTAGTGCATCAGTTCTTCCAGCATTTCCGGGGGCAGCACCAGGGCGGTCACGTTGCCTTGCGCGCGCACCGTGGCGGTGCGGCGCTCCCCCAGGAGGTAGGCCATTTCCCCGAACAATTCGCCCTCGCCCAGTTCGCCCAGACGCTTTTCCCCGCCGCCTAGAGTCTTGAACAAGCCCACCTTACCCGAATACAGGAAGTAGGCCTCGCTCGAAGAGTCGCCCTCGCGGATCAGGATTTCGCCCTCTGCGTAGGTCTGGCCGTATTTGGCTAGCAGGCGATTGGCGCGGGCGAAGACCAGGTTTTCCAGCTTGCCCGCTCCCTGGTCCGCGCCGCCCAGGAATAGTTTTTCCAGGGCGGCCACATCCACCTTGGTCAGGGCATAGAGAAACTGCGACCAGAAATAGAAAATCAGGCAGGCGAGGTAGGCGCCGATCAGGATGAACACCACCCCCCCCAAAGCGCCATAGACCGCCTGATATTTCTCGACCCGGTAGAAGTGCCCGAAGCCGGCATAGAGCAGGCCCAGAGTGAGCGTGGCCAGGCCGCTGACGACGAAGCTGGGGAGTGCGCCCGGGCGGCGCAAGGGCATGCGCCGCAGGACCAGATACAGCAGGCCCCAGATCAGGCTAACACCCAGGAGCAGGTTCAGGCTCTTGAAGAGCGTGCTGCGGCCGACACCGATCAACTCCACGCTGGCGAGAAAACTGATCACCGCCTGCAAGGTCACGGTCAGGCCGACCAGGCCGAATGCCAGCGGAATGATGATCAGCGGCAGGGCCCAGTTGAACACGAAATGGCGCTTGGCTTCATCGGGAAAGATGACCCGGAAGGCGCTTTGCAAGGCATTGATCAGGCCACGAGAAGACAGGGCCAGGGTCAAGAGGCCGACGCCGCTGGCGGAGATGGCCGTCTTCTGGGGAATCACCCCGAGGCTGATGAGCCGTTCCAACTGGAATTGATCGTACAGCGCGGCTAACACCATGGAGGCCAGCGACGAAGTCTCCGCCATGTGCGCCAGGAGCTGCGCGCCGTAGGTGAGCAGCAGCACCAGGGGGGCAGCGGAAAGTAGGAAATAGAAGGCGGTGGCGGCAGCGTGGTTGGTGAGCTCGTTCTTCACGAACAAGCGCCAGGCGGTGTAAGCCGTCTGCAACAGCCAATCGCGGCTATTTTTTTTGGATTCCTGCAACTGGATGAGAGACATAAGTTTGCGAGCGGTGGAAAGTCGGTGAGGACGCTAAAATGCGCCATTTTCTCAGCTAGGAAAACCCCATGACGAGTCGCTCGCTAGTGCGTCCTTTCGCCGCCCTTCGTCCCGCCCCCGGGCGCGCGCCGGAAGTGATCGCGCCGCCCTATGACGTGCTCAACACAGAGGAAGCGCGCAAACTGGCGGAAAATCGGCCGTGGAGCTTCCTGCACATCTCCAAGCCGGAGATCGACCTGCCCATAGGCACCGACCCTTACGCGCCAGGGGTCTACGCCAAGGGCGCGGAAAACCTGAAGAGCCTGCGTGATGCCGGGGTGCTCAGACAGGACGACTCACCCTGTTATTACGCCTACCGCCTCATCATGGGCGAACACGTTCAGGTGGGCCTGGTGGCCGCAGCCAGTGTGGCCGACTACAACACGAACCGCATCCGCAAGCACGAGTTTACCCGACCCGATAAGGAAGACGACCGCGTGCGCCAGATCGACGCGCTCGACGCCCAGACCGGTCCGGTGCTTCTTGCCTATCCCCACGCACCGGAAGTGGACGCCATACTCACCGCCACCACACAGGCGCCGCCGGATGCCGATGGCGTCGCCGAAGGGGTTACGGGCAGCGCTGTGCGCCACACCCTTTGGGTGATACGGGAAGGGTCTACCCTCTCGCGCTTGACGGCCTTGTTCGACGCCTTGCCGGCTCTCTATATCGCCGATGGTCATCACCGTTCGGCCTCAGCCAGCCGGATCTGCGCTGCCAGGAAAAGCGCAAACCCCGCCCACACGGGAGCCGAGCCCTACAATTATTTCCTTTGCGTGATCTTCCCCCACCATCAGATGGCCATCCTGGATTACAACCGCGTCATCAAGGACATGAATGGCCTGTCCGAGCCCGAGTTCATGGCCCGTGTCGCTGAGAATTTCCTGATCGAAATGTGGGACTGCGCGGTGAAACCCGCAATCCCGGGCGAGTTTGGTCTGTACCTGAATGGCCGCTGGATCAAGCTGACCCTTCGCCCCGACCTGATCCCGGTCGATCCGGTGGGGCGCCTGGATGTCAGCTTGCTGCAGAACAACCTGATTGCCCCCATCCTGGGCATCACCGACCCGCGCCGCGACAAGCGCATCGACTTCGTCGGCGGCATCCGTGGTCTGGCCGAGCTGGAAAAGCGCGTCGATTCCGGAGAAATGGCCCTGGCCTTCTCGCTCCATGCCACCCGCATGGAAGACCTGATGGCCGTAGCCGACGCCCATGAAATCATGCCGCCCAAGTCCACCTGGTTCGAACCCAAACTGGCCGACGGCCTGGCTTCGCACGTCCTTTGAAGCGCATCTCTTGAAACTCCTCGCCTTCGATACCGCCAGCGAATGGTGCTCCGCCGCACTCTGGATCGACGGCGCGGTGAGCTTTCGCGCCGTGCATGCGGGACAAAAACATTCTGAACTGCTGGCCCCCATGCTGGGCGAGTTGTTGGCCGAGGCGGGCCTTGGTTATCGCCGGCTCGATGGTCTGGCCTTTGGCAGTGGGCCGGGTTCCTTCACGGGTTTGCGCATCGCCTGCGGCGTGGCCCAGGGCCTGGCCCTGGGTGCGGATTTGCCGGTTCTGGGGGTGTCCACCCTGGAGGCTCTGGCCGAGGAAGCAAGCGATGGCGCCGATGAAGTCCTGGCTTGCCTGGATGCGCGCATGCACGAGGTCTATGCCGCGCTTTATCGGCGCGAGGGGCCGGGCTGGTGCCTCCTGTCCGGGCCGGTCGTGTGCCCGCCACAAGCCGCGCCGCGACCGCAAACTGCGGCTTGCATCGGCGCCGGCCCGGGTTTTTCCGCCTATCCGTTGCTGGGTGAGGGCTTGGCGCGCATCGCCGCCGATGCCATTCCCCATGCCCGTGCCATTGTCAGGCTGGCCGCCCCGCGCTTTGCCGCCGGTTTGTTCGGCCCGCCGGAAACGGCCGAGCCGCTGTATGTGCGCGACAAGGTCGCCTTGAAGGTGTGCGAGCGATGAGCGCCCTCTTGAAGCCGCGTGAGATGGCTTTCCGGCCGATGCGATCGGAGGATCTGGAGGCCTTGATCCGGATCGAACGCGCTTCCTATCCCTATCCCTGGACCCTGGGTAATTTCCGCGACTGTCTGGATTCGGGCTATTCCACCTGGGTGGGGGAAGTCGAAGGCGAGTTGGCCGGCTACTGGGTAGTGATGCGGGTCGTGGAAGAGGGTCACATCCTCAACTGTTGCATCGCCCCTGCCTGGCAGGGACGAGGGTTGGGCCTCAGCCTGATGCTGCACCTCATCGCCACGGCTCGCGGCAACGCCACGGAAACGCTCTACCTGGAAGTGCGGCCCTCCAATACCCGCGCGGTAAATCTCTATCAGCGCCTCGACTTCGACAGCATCGCCTTGCGCCGCAACTACTATCCCGCCGACTTGGGGCGCGAAGACGCCCTGGTCATGAGGTTGATACTATGAACCTCGCGCGCGCGGAAATCTTCAGGGAACTGGGTTTGTTGCCGGTCTGGCGGTTGCGGGATGCCGCGCCGGCAGGCGAACCCGAACCTGTAGCGCAGGCATCCCTGCCTGCGTCTATTCGTCCATATTTGACCCAAGCCATCCAGACCCGCGTCTACCTGCCTCATGTCAAGGCCGAGGGTGCGAGCTACTTCGTCACCTTTCGGTTAGCCGACAGCCTGCCCCAGGAAGCCCAGGAGCGTTGGCGCGAACTGCCGGAAATCGAAAGAGCACGGGAAGTGGAACGCCATCTCGATACGGGCGCCGGCGAATGCCTGCTGGCCCGGCCGGAGTTGGCGGATTTGGTGGTCCAGGCGCTGCATCATCACGAAGACCGCTATGTCTTGCACGATTTCGTGGTCATGCCCAACCACGTGCATCTGCTGTTGACCCCGGGGCCGGTCCAGACTTTGAGCGATATCCTGCATGGCATCAAGTCCTGGACTGCGCAAGAGATCAACGTTCTTCTGGGGCGTTCCGGAGTGCTCTGGCAGCGCGAGAGTTTCGACCGTGTGGCGCGGGACGACGACGAGATGCAGCGTCTCGCCGCCTACATCCGGCACAATCCGGTCAAGGCAGGGTTGTGCGCGGAGGAAGCCGGTTTCCGCTGGAGCAGCGCGTGGCAAGACGCAGGCAGGGATGCC
>CAISDD010000353.1 GCA_903883985.1 uncultured Pseudomonadota bacterium
AATAATGTGCGTTGGGTCGACAGCCACGACGTACTCGCCGTGCCCTTCGATACGCCGATTCCAGGCTACCGCAACGACACCGTCAACATGCTGCGCCTGTGGAGTGCAGCGGCCACGGACGAGTTCGATCTGGGCGAATTCAACGCTGGCTCGTACACGGAATCGGTCGCGGCCAAGAACGCCGCCGAGAACATCACCATGGTGCTCTATCCCAACGACGCCAGCGAGAACGGCAAGGAACTGCGTCTGCGCCAGCAGTATTTCCTTGCCTCGGCCAGTCTGCAAGATGTGCTGGCGAACTGGGTGCAGCGGCACGGCCGTGACTTCAGCCAGTTTGCGGAGAAAAGCTGCTTCCAGTTGAACGACACCCACCCGAGTTGCGCGGTGCCGGAACTGATGCGTCTCTTGATCGACGAGAACGGACTGGAATGGGACGAGGCCTGGACGCTCACCAGCCGTACCATGGCCTACACCAACCATACCCTTTTACCGGAAGCGCTGGAAAAATGGTCCGTGCGCCTGTTCGGACAACTCCTGCCGCGCTTGCTGGAGATCGTCTACGAAATCAATACCCGCTTCCTCAAGGTCGTCGCGCGGCGCTGGCCCGGCGACAACGGCCGCCTGGCGCGGATGTCCCTGATCGAGGATGGCCATGATCCACAAGTGCGCATGGCCTACCTCGCCATCGTCGGCAGTTACTCGATCAACGGCGTGGCCGCGCTGCACTCCGAATTGCTGCAACAAGGCCTGTTCCACGACTTCTTCGAACTCTGGCCCGACAAATTCAATAACAAGACCAACGGCGTCACCCAGCGCCGCTGGATGGCTTCGGCCAACCCGGAGATGTCTCGCCTCATCACGGCGCGCATCGGCGACGCCTGGGTCCGACGACTCGACGCCCTGCGCGAGCTGATTCCTCACGCCGACGATCCCGATTTCCGCGACCGCTGGCATGCGGTGAAGCGCGCCAACAAGGTTCGCCTGGCGACCCTGGTGCGGCATGATTGCGGCGTGGACTTCGACCCGGACGCCTTGTTCGACGTTCAGGTAAAGCGCATCCACGAGTACAAGCGCCAGCTCCTCAACATCCTCCATGTGATCCACCTCTACGCCCGCCTCAAGGACGGCGACGAT
Source organism: uncultured Pseudomonadota bacterium (assembly GCA_903883985.1). Taxonomy (GTDB): domain Bacteria; phylum Pseudomonadota; class Gammaproteobacteria; order Burkholderiales; family Thiobacillaceae; genus PFJX01. The sequence continues at coordinate 1,135 of CAISDD010000353.1, forward strand.
GCCAACTGGACGCCGCGCTGCGTGCTCATCGGCGGCAAGGCCGCACCCGGCTACTTCATGGCCAAGCGCATCATCACGCTGGCTTGCAAGGTCGCGGAAATGATCAACGACGACGAACAGGTTGCCGACCGTCTCAAACTCGCCTTCCTGCCCAACTACCGGGTTTCGGCGATGGAGGTCATCGCGCCGGGAACAGACCTTTCCGAACAGATATCCACAGCGGGCAAGGAGGCTTCGGGCACCGGCAACATGAAGTTCATGATGAACGGCGCGGTAACCATCGGCACCCTGGACGGCGCCAACATCGAGATCCGCGAAGAGGTGGGCGAGCAGAACTTCTTCCTCTTCGGCCTCACCGCCGAAGAAGTGGAGGCCTGCCGGCCACATTACGACCCGGGTGCGATCATCGAGGCCGATCCCGACCTGAAACGAGTGATGGACCTGCTGGAATCCGGCCATTTCAACCAGTTGGACCCGGGTCTGTTCGATCCCATCCTCCAGGCCATCAAGAGCCCGCACGACCCCTGGCTGGTGGCTGCGGACTTCTCCTCCTTCGTCGCGGCCCAGACACTCGCCGCCGCAGCCTACCTCGACCGTGAACGCTGGACCAGGATGAGCATCCTGAACACCGCGACCAGCGGTAAATTTTCCACTGACCGCACCATGCTGGAGTACAATGCCAAGATATGGAAGCTAACTCCGGTCGCGCCGACGGGATTTTGATCCACGCGCCCACCCGAGAACGCCGTGCTTGAGGATTACCAACTGACTTGCCTGGTCGTCGACGACATGGCGATGATGCGCGGCATGATGAAGTCTCAGCTCATCAGCTTAGGCGTCTCCCGCGTCGTCGAGGCGGGGAATGCGGCGCTGGCCGTGGAGAGGCTACGTACCGAAAAATTCGATCTTCTGTTGCTCGACTATTATCTGGGCGACGCCACGGATGGGCAGCAATTGCTGGAGCTCATCCGCAACGAAACCCTGGTAGCCAGCAGCGCCGTGATCGTGATGGTGACGGCGGAGAAGACCTATGGACAGGTCGCCAAGGTGGCCGAGCATGCCCCGGACGCCTACCTGATCAAGCCCTTCAACGCGGACACCCTGCTCGAACACATCCTGCCCGTGCTCGAACGCAAGATGGGCATACGCCAGTTGAACAGGAAGACGCCTGGACTTAAGCCCATCTATGACCAGTTCGATGTCGCGCATTACGACGCCGTCGTCGCGCTGGTCGATGCCTATACGCAGAAGGAAGGCATCCACACCGATACTGCTCGACTCAAGGGCGATGCCCTGATGAAAAAACGCGATTTCATGCGCGCGCTGGACCACTACGCGGCCCTGCAAGCCGGTTATTCCTGGGCGGCGCTGGGTGTGGCCCGTGTTCGCCTGCATCTGCGCCAAACGACCGAGGCCATCGCCACGCTGGAGCAACTGGTCGCGGAATCGCCGAAATATGTGTTCGCCGCCGACATTCTGGCCGAAGCCTATATCCAGGCCAAGCAACCGGAGAAAGCGTTGGCAACGCTGGAATTGGCCTGCGCCCGATCCCCGACCGTGAACCGCATGCGTGCCGCAGCACGGGTTGCGGAACAGTCTGGCAACGAGGACCGCCTGGTGGCGTGGGCCGGCAAGGTGGTCGATGCCAATAAATTCGCCTTGTCACAGGATTTCATCGACCATGCACGTCTGGTTCGCGGCCTGGCCAATTCGGGCCAACTCGACAAGGCGACCTCGACCTTGATGCGCTTCGAGGCCGAGATTCCACAGATCAAGCAGTCGGCCAGCGTACAAGCCGCCAAGGCCTGCACGCTGGCCGCACAGATCGCCAGCGAGACCAGCGCGCTCGATGGCGTTCCGAGCTCCATTCGGGATCGACGCATGGCCATGGTCGCGGAAAAACAGGCGCGCCTGGATAGCCTGGTCGGTTCGCTTGCCGAGCTGAAACCCAGCCCTGCGGAAACGCTCTTCGTCACCGAGGCCTATCTATCCACGGGACACGCCGAACTGGCCACGCACGCCGCCGCGACCGCCCTGGCGCATGGATACGTTCTGCCGCCTAGCATTGGCAGCGCCAATTGGCTCAGGGAGGTCGAGATCCATGCGGCCGAGAAGACGCGCATACGCATCAAGGATGGACTCAACCTGCTGCGCTGCGGCAAGACAAGAGAGGCACTCAACCTCTTCATGCAACTGGTGGAACACACGCCGGCCGATCTCACCCCGCAGCTGCTGGCCAATGTAGTTTCCACAGTCGTGATCCTGCGCCAGAAAGGTGAAGCGACAAACGAATTCCTCCCCTTCGCCAGAACCGCGTTGGAACGCCTGAAACACGAATATCCCGACTACGAGCGCCTACCCGGCTTGATCCTGTCATTCGAGCGCCAGAGCACGCCCTGATTTGCGACCAGGCAGGGTACGCCACATCCACCGGAAACTCACTGACTCCAGGCGTTCATGACATTAATCAAGGCGGAAACGAGCGATCAGCCCGATTATGGGTCTCCACTATCTTGAGGTCCGCCATGCAAATCTCCATTCCGATCCACGATCACACCAGCGCCGACGCCATCTATGCTTTCGACGCGCGCGGCATCGCAAAACGTTTCCGCCATGGCGCGATCTTTGGCGCCCTCGACGCCCTCAACTCCGGCGAACGCATGCGCTTTGTCAACGATCATGATCCCATCCCGCTATTGCAGCAGATGCATGCGCGCTACGGTGACCGGATCGAGGTGAATTATCTCGACCGGAGTCCGCAGGGCGTGACCATCGACTTCATCGTCAAGTAAGCACCGGAGAACCTGGTGCGGCGTCGCACTCATTTTCTGACCATTGGTGGGCCAATTGCCGAAAATCCGCGTTTCACCGTCTGAAAAGAAGATGCTGAGCGAGTATGTCCACACCTTCGGCCAGTGGCTGCTTGCCATGCATGGCGAGCGAGTCCACAAGATCGCCCTGGATGACGGTTTCACCTGCCCAAACCGGGACGGCAAAGGGCATCGGCGGCTGCACCTTTTGCAACAACGCATCCTTTAGCCCCCGGAAATCCGCACCCTGCCGTTCGACTCTCGTTGCTTGCCCCCCACCTGGTGCAGCCAGAAATGGTCCGTCGTAAACGCGGTGGTCGCCGAGTTGCGACGACGGGGAACACGCCATGGAAACACGGCTAACCGAAGAACCGGAGCAGAAAACGCCTGCATCGCCTGAAAGGCGGCACGCACGGACGATTCCAGGCCGCGGCGTTGTATCGGGCCCGTACTCCACCCGCACAGATTGACGACCCATAGTTGAACGACACGAGGTAATGAACATGAGCGAAATTTCACGCTATCTTAGCGCCGACCATACGCATTGCGACGACCTCTTCGTCGCGGCGGAAAACGCGGTTGCAAGCGCCGACTGGCAGAACGGTCTACCCCACTTCCAGGCCTTCGAGGCGGCCACACTGCACCACTTCATGCGCGAGGAGGCGGTGTTGTTCCCCGCCTTTGAAGCCCGCACCGGTATGAGCCATGGCCCCACTGCGGTCATGCGTGGGGAACATGACGATGTGCGCGAAACCTTACAGAGCATGGGTCAAGCCCTGGTCAAACACGATACGGAAACCTATCTGGGCCTGGCGGAAACCCTGCTCATGCTGCTGCGCCAGCACAATCTAAAGGAAGAGCAGATGCTCTACCCCATGGCCGACCAGGCCCTGGCCGACACGGCGAGCGAAATAGTGCGGCGGATGGAAGCCCTGCCAGCGTGAATAATCCTTGAATCCTCGGTTGACCGTTCATCTTCTCCTGTGAGGCCCCATGAATATTGAGGCGCCTTCAATCACGCCCACCCTTAACGTGAACCCGCGTGACCTCCTACGACACGGTCAACAGCGGAATGTAGGATAATGGCACCCGAGAGGAGCACGCCGACGTGGTGAACATTGAGGGATTACGACTGGTCGATGCCCGCTGGCTGGAACCACCAGAACCCATGGAACAGGTACTGGCCGCACTCGATGAATTACGTCCAGGCTGCGGCATTCGTTTTCTGATTCATCGCGAACCGCTGCCGCTGTATGGTGTATTGCAGCACATGGGTTATCGGCATCGTGCGCAAAGGTTGGAAGACGGCTGCTTCGAGGTGATTATCGAGGCCATCGCCGACCCCGGCACAGGGTCCCGGCTTGGCTGAGGTGGGTCTCTCCTACGAACAGGGCCCCCCCTTTGCCGCGCCGCTGAGATTTTTTCTGGCCGCACCCCTCTTCCTTCTGCTCGCAGCAGTACTCGCCTTATTCCTGCCAGAATGGCAGAGCAACCGCTGGTCGCCCGTAAGCCTGGCTCTGACGCATCTGATCACCCTGGGTTACCTCGCCACGGTCATGTTCGGCGCATTGCTGCAAATGTTGCCGGTCGTACTGGGCGCGCCGGTGCCCGCAGTACGTTTGGTCGCAGGGCTAGGGCTGATCGGTCTGATTTGCGGCACACCCAGCCTGGTACTCGGCTTCCTGCAAGGTGATGCACACTGGCTGTATGCGGGCATGCTGTTTCTGGGTGTCGGCTTAACACCTGGCCTCGCAGCCTTCGCCCTCAGCCTGGTTCGAACCATCGCAGAGCAGGTCGCCTGGCCTATCCGCCAGGCGGTGCTCTCCTTGCTGGTCACGCTGGCGCTGGGCATCGTACTGGCTGGCGCTATGGCAGGACTTTGGCCGCTGTCGACGCCCTTCGACCTGACTACGTTGCACATGGCCTGGGGTCTCGTCGGCTGGGTGCTGATACTGGTCATCGGCCTGGCCTATCAGGTCGTGCCGATGTTACAGATCACCCCCGCTTACCCAGCCCGGCTCAGCCGCTGGCTGACCTGGATCATGCAAGCCGGCCTGCTGCTGTTTTCCGGATTGCCTCTGCCCGCTGTTGGCGTAGCCGCAAACCGGATAGGCTCACTATTGATTTGCACTACCTGTGCCGGATTCGCGCTCGCAACCCTGAGAATTCAATCACAACGCCGCCGCAAGTTGCCCGATGTCACGCTGGATTTCTGGCGCCTGGGCATGGCGTGCCTGATCTTCTCAGCCCTTTTCGCGCCGCTGCTTTCCTGGCTGCCTAGCCCCTGGCAAGACCCTGCCCTGATCAGCCTTGGCATGCTCTTCATGCTGGGCTTCGCGGCCTCGGTAGTCAGCGGCATGCTGTACAAGATCGTGCCGTTTCTGGCCTGGTTTCACCTCAAGACCCAGACCGGCGCCAAGGTATCTGCCATTCCGAACATGAAAGAAATGATCCCGGACAGGCTGGCGCGACTTCACTTCCGGTTGCATCTGGCTGCACTGGTACTGCTGCTGCCAGCTCCATTTCTGCCGCAACCCGCAGCGGCCCCTGGCTTGTTTCTGCTAGCGGCTGGTGCCATTCGGCAAGGGCTGAATCTGCTTCACGCCAGACGCCTGTTTCTGCGCTTCGGCGGCCACCTCGGGGTGTAGCGCCCTGAAAGGTATTGGGTCATGCCGGCCTGAACGAGGAAAGAGGAGAAGGGCGGGCTTCGCCGTCGGCCGAATTTTTCCATGCTGGCAGCCGATCCCGCCAGAACAGCAAGCCCTGGGCATTCAGTTCCACATCGCCCGCCAGCAGTTCCCGCATGCGCGCCAGGGGCAGGGTACAACCGTGAGCGCGGGCGGCTTCGAGCAAACACTGTTCGAGCGCTACCTTCAAGGCACCGTGCCGAGCCGCACCCCCTTCTTCCACGGCGAGGGTGAGTCGCACGAACTCGTCGATCATCGTGTGCAAGCCTGCGGCGAGTACGGGCAATGCCGTCACCCGGCCGTAATGGGTCAGGTAGGCCGCGCGCGGGTCCAGGTCCATGAGGCGGTCGATGGAAGTGTGCAGCGCTTCGGGTTCGAACTGAACCGGGGTGGTGGTGGGAAAGAGGAAAGCCTGCGCCCTGCCTGCCACATCGAATTCCCGGTAGGAAATGCCGAAGGTGTCGCCGGTGAACAGGCTGTTGCTGGCTATATCGTGTACGCAAAAGTGATGCCGGGCATGGCCGGGCGTGTCGAGAAAGCTCAGGACACGACCGCGGAAGTCGATCTGGTAACCGTCATCCGCTTCGACCACGCGTTCGGGCGACGCCGGGACGATTTCTCCATAGATCTTGTGAAACAGCGCCTCGCCATAGACGGCCATGGAGCCTGCGATCAGTTTCGCCGGGTCGATCAGGTGGCGTGCACCCTTGGGATGCACCACCAGGCGCGCATTCGGGCAGGCTAACAACAAGGCGCCAGCGCCACCGGCATGATCGAGGTGGACATGGGTGACGATCACATAATCGACCGCTTCCGGGCCGAAACCCAACTCCGCCAGGCAAGCGAGCAGGTGGGGGACGGAATGGCGGGTGCCACTGTCAACCAGTGCGAGGTGCCCGGTCGCGACGATGAGGTGTATGGCCGCCAGGCCGGGACGTAGATGGCCGGCATCGACCGTGTAAATGCCATGTTCGTGGCGTTGGGTAGCAAGCATGGGCGTGTTCACAGGTTAACGGGCACTTAGGTCAGCCATGCCCTCAGCACGAGGGCCAGCTTGTCGATTTCCACCGGCTTGGCGATATGGCCTTCCGTGCCAGCCGCCAGACAGGCGTTACGGTCTTCGCTGAGTGCATTGGGCTCGCGACGTGATTATCGGCTTATCGGCCGCCAACCGGAATGTTTGAGCCTATCGGGCAAATTTGCATTCCCTGGCGAACCGAAGCTGCCGGGCCCATCCTCCAGGCTGCTAAACTCGCGGCCCTTCCCCTGGCGTCCTCCTTGGGCGCACGACAGCACCGCGCCCTCGCCGCGGAAAACCGGAGCGAACCGTGTTCACGCTGATCCGATCTTACTGGCCTGAGTACCGCCATTACCGCGGCAAGCTGCTGCTCTCCTTCTTCGCCATGCTGCTGGTGGCGGGCGCGAGTGCGGGCATCGCCTGGATGATGAAGCCGCTCCTGGACGATATCTTCCTCAACAAGAACACGACCATGTTGTACGTCTTGCCGCTATTCATCCTGCTGGCCTATCTGGCCAAGGGCGTGGGCAGCTATGTGCAGCAGTACAGCATGACCTTCGTCGGCCAGGACAGTGTGCGCACGGGCCGCGACCGCCTGCTCGAACCTCTGCTGCATCTGGATCTGGCCTTCTTTCACCACCACCACTCGGGCGACCTCATCAGCCGCATCAGCAGCGACATCGGCCGCATCCAGGGTGCGGTCTCCAGCAATGTCGCCACGCTGGTGCGTGAATCCATGACCGCAGCAGCACTCATCGGCATCGTGATCTACCAGAGCCCTTATCTCGCCTTCATCACCCTGGTGGTCATCCCCGCATCCTATGTTCCCGTGGACATGATCTCCCGCCGCCTGCGCCGCATCTCCCACGACGCTCAGGCGCGTAACGCCGACCTGACGGCCAGCCTGTCGGAAATGTTCGCCAATGTCGAGGCGATCAAGGCTTACCACACAGAGTCCTTCGAGGCCGACCGCTTCGCTCGCAGCAATCAGGCCTGCCTGGATGTCAGCATGAAATCCGTGCGCATCGCCGAACTGGTGGTGCCGATCATGGAATTCTTCTCCTCCATTTCGGGCGCCGTGGTCATCGCCGTGGGGGGGCGTCAGGTCATCGACGGCGAGTTGACCGTGGGCGCCTTCTTCTCCTTCCTCACCGCCTTGTTCATGGCGGCGGACCCGATCCGCCGACTGTCTCAGACTCTGGCCCAATTCCAGGACGCCATCGCCGCCCATGAGCGCATTCAGTCCATGATGACGCTGAACCCCGAGGTCAAGAGCGGTGACCAGGAACTCCACGACGTGAACTCGATCCAGTTCGAGGCGGCGAGCCTATCCTATGGCGACAAGGAAGCCCTGCACGAAGTCAGCCTGGCAGCGAAGAAGGGCGAAGTCATCGCCCTGGTCGGGGGCAGTGGCGGGGGGAAAAGTTCCATCACCAGCCTGCTGCTGCGATTTTTCGACGCATCGAATGGCGTGGTGCAGGTAAATGGCCAGGACATCCGCGACTACAGCTTCGTCTCGGTGCGTAGCCGCATCGCCATCGTCACTCAGCGGGTACACATCTTCAACGACAGCATCGCCGCCAACGTGGCCTACGGCGCCCCCCTCGACGAGGCGCGCGTGATCGCCGCGCTAAAGAAGGCCAATATCTGGGAGTATGTGGCCGGCATGCCCGAAGGTCTCCACACGCAACTGAATGAAGCAGGCACCAATCTTTCCGGCGGCCAGCGCCAACGCATCGCCATCGCCCGCGCCCTGTTTCGCGACCCGCGCGTGCTGATCCTGGACGAAGCCACCAGTGCTCTGGACAACCAGAGCGAGGCAGCCATCCTGGAGACTATCCGTGCCCTGGCACCGGACATCATCACCGTTGTCATCGCCCACCGACTGAAAAGCGTGGAAATCGCAGACCGCATCTACCTCATTCAAAACGGCCGCGTCGTCTGCCAGGGCGGCAAGGCGGAACTCATGCGGGATTGCCTCCACTTCCGGGAACTGTACCAGTGAGATTCAACTTAAAAACCCCCTGGGGACGCGCCATCGCCTGGCTCCACGCCATGCTGGTCGAGCATAATTTCACCAACCTCCTGCGCTTCAACTTTCATCGTATCTCGGAAGAGGCCTTTCGCTCCTCTCAGCCCACCATGTGGCAACTGCGCCGCGAAGTGAGGAAACACGGCATCAAGACCATCGTCAACCTCAAGGGCATGGATGCCGATTCCGCCTACTGGGCCTTCGAGTCGGAACAATGCGCGAAGCTTGGCATCCATCTGGAAAATGTGGAGATATTCTCGCGCAGCATGCCCGACCCTGCCCGTCTGCGCCATGCCAAGGAGGTATTCGAGCGTGTCGAGTATCCGATCTGGATCCATTGCAAGGCGGGTGCAGACCGGGCGGGCATTTACTCAACCCTGTACCAATACTTCCGCGGACACATCCCCATCGAAGAAACCGATCAACTTAAGCTCTGGCCCTACGGCCACATCCGCCACTCCAGCGCCGGCAAGATCGACTATTACCTTGAGCTTTATGCGGACTTCCACAAGACGCATCCGGACGTGGGCCTGCTGGAATGGGCAGAAACCGTTGCCGATAGGGAAAAGATGGAGCGTGAATTCAAGTCGGGCGGGCTGTCGAGCTTCATCAACGATCAGTTGCTAGGCCGCGAGTGAAGCAGGACGGCCAAGCGGGTCGATGGGGTTAAGCCCACATGTTCAGACTTCCTGATCGAGCCGTAAGTGAAAGTTGCACCTTTTTGCAATTCAGACCTGGGAGTCAATCATCATGGCGCCGGTATCAAAGACTGTTGGGTTACGCCGACAGGAAGACGTCGGCTAACCCAAGCCCCAACCCATAGGGTGGATAAGCGATAGGGGAAACATGAACGGGGTCAGGTCTTGCAAAATAACACCCGATCTCTCATACTCCCCTCATGGCTAGACCTCTACGCATAGAACTATCCGGCGGGCTGTACCACGTCACATCACGGGGCGACCGGCGCGAGGATATT
>CAISDD010000354.1 GCA_903883985.1 uncultured Pseudomonadota bacterium
GGGAACGCATCCCATGGCGCTCCAGCGCCCCGTAGTCTTCAAAACCAGCTATCGTGCTGGCGCAGATGCGTCCAGCTATCGAGGAGGAATTGCACCGCATCCGGGCGGGTAAACACGGACAGCCACTCGACTACTGTGCATGTCAGGAAATGGATCGAACGCCTCGAATCATGGAAATCTGGAACTTCATTTTAGTCTCACCGCCGCGTTCTAACGGAAGGGAGACTCGCGAACCAGCAACTGCGGCAAATTTGCATGCGTGGCTGACCTACGAGGTGCTGCGCTGCGCGGCCACGCAGCACTGGTTGCAAGTCGCCGAGATGAGGTCGGGCTCCGTGCCGCCACCACCAGACCAAGCCGTCTCGAACCGTTCGAACTTGGCGCCCGACTGCCAGTGCGACCCACTCCAGTTCGATCCTTTGTCGAGCACGGTCGCGGTCTCAGCAGCGCCACACTGCGGGCAGGTCAGGCGGTAGGTGGTCTTGTCGATGATCCCCACAGCACACCTCGCTATTCGCTCGACTCGAATTCGGCGCTCTTGAACTTCAACACGTTGCAGTTCTCCTTCACAGCACGTTGCATGCCATCGTCGAAGCCGGTGGCCGCCTCGGCTTGAATCTCGATGGCGATCTTCACCTTCACGCCAGGGCGAGAAGTGAATTGCAGGATGACTTCATCGACGAGGTCGGCGAACTGCTTCTTGGCCTGAATGGCGTCGAGATCGATGCTGCCGTAGAACTGTTTCTTGACCGATTGCTGAGAAGCACCGCCACCTGTTGGGTAGGTCAGCTTGGCAGAATCCTCGACCTTCGGCGGGGGTTCGCCAGTCCCAGTGGTGCCGGGTGTAGGCCCTGTCGGTTGCTGGCGGGCAGCTTCGTCGGCGGCGCGTTGCGTCTCGGCATATCCGGCTGCAGTGACCGGCTCGATCAGCAGCAGCGACGAGTCGAGGAACAGCGAGGTGCGCTTGCCAAATGTGAAACCGACGTAGCGGCCTTCATCTTTGCCTTGGGCAAAGCCGAAGAAGTCCCGGCTCTCAGCGCCCGCCGCCAGCGTGTGCTGGAATGTCGTGTCGTCCTTCAGACGCGGCAAGTAGAGCTGCTGGCAACTCTGCTGCCAGACGTTGAGTGCATTTGCCTCCTTGACGTCATCCTTCCAGAACCAGTTTTTGAGCACCGTGGCCAGGTGGATCGGAGCCCATTCGGTGATCAGGAGTTCGTTCTCCTTCAACACACGCTCGATTTCCTGCGACAGGTTCTGCGCGCCAGGGTTGACCTGGAAGTGCTCCCACTGAATCTCGGACAACCCCTTGCCGGGACGAGCTTCCTGCATCGGCGCGACCAACCATTTGTAGGCCTCGCGGATCATCCGGCGCAGTGCCTCGTTGGCATCTTCCATGCTCTTGCTGGCTTGGCGTGCCTGGAACTGGTCAAGGTTGAGCTTCATCTCCTTGATGTCGTTCACGATGGATTGCCACGCCAGGGTTGAGCGCACCTGGTCCTTTAGCCGGCTAACGCTGTCGTAGTCGGCGGCCAGGAAAATCAGTCGGTTCTGTTTGAAGCGCGGCTGGTCGCCACGGTGCTTCAGAATCTCGGTGGCACGCTCAATGGCGAGGCTCTGGCCGCTACGGCTAAAGGCCGCGTCAGGCGGCAGCACTACCAGGCGCAATTGCCAGTCGTCGGGCACGTTACCGCTCGGTGTGAAGATGTGGATGCCGCCAAACACGCTGCTGGCGAAGGTCTTTTGCACTCGTTCGCGAATGGCGGGGAACACGTCCTCCTTGTCCTGGAAGCGGCGTTTGCGCTCTTCCATCTCACGGCGCA
>CAISDD010000355.1 GCA_903883985.1 uncultured Pseudomonadota bacterium
CGGTCGGCGATCCAGCACTCGTTGATGGCCTCGTTTTCCTGGGGCACGACGCGCAGGACACGATTGTTTTTAACATGCACCTGGATATTGCTGCCCAGGCCGTCGTGGGGGCTCACGGATTTTCTCCGTGACAGCTCCCAGGATCGCGCGCGGTAGCGGAACGGCTTGGAGGTCAGAGCACCGACCGGGCAGAGTTCGATGACATTGCCGGAGAGTTCATGGCTGACCTGAGTCTCCAGGAAGGGCATCACTTCCGTGTGCTCGCCGCGACCAGCCATGCCCAGTTCCATCAGATCGGCGATTTCCTGGCCGAAGCGGACGCAACGGCTGCAATGGATGCAGCGGGTCATGTCGGTGGCGATCAATGGCCCCAGATCCTTTTCCTTCACCACCCGCTTCGGTTCGTTGTAGCGCGATGCGGAACCCCCGTAGCCGACCGCAGTGTCCTGCAACTGGCACTCGCCGCCCTGGTCGCAGATCGGGCAGTCGAGAGGGTGGTTGATGAGCAGGAATTCCATCACGCCTTGTTGTGCGGCGATGGCCTTGACCGACCGGGTCTGCACCTTCATGCCTTCGGTCACGGGTGTGGCGCAGGCAGGAAGTGGTTTAGGCGATTTTTCCACCTCGACCAGGCACATGCGGCAACTGGCGGCGATGGAAAGCTTCTTGTGGTAGCAGAAATGCGGGATGGTGATGCCGGCCTGATGCGCGGCTTCCATCACCGTCGCACCGGCGGCGATGTCGATCTGTTTTCCGTCGATTTCGATGACTGGCATATCAGCCCTCAACCTTGTCAGATGGGCTCATCCCGACTTGACATCTCTTGTGCTCGACGTGGTACTCGAATTCGCGGCGGAAGTGTTTCACGAAGCTGGCAACCGGACCCACAGCGGCTTCGCCGAGTGCACAGATGGTGTTGCCGCCGATGTTCTTGCCGATACGCAGCAGTTCGTCGATGTCTTCTGGACGACCCTGGCCGTGCTCTATACGGTGAATGATGCGGTAGAGCCAGCCGGTGCCTTCGCGGCAGGGCGTGCACTGGCCGCAGGATTCTTCGAAATAGAAATAGGAGAGGCGCTCCAGTGCTTTCACCATGCATACACTGTCGTCCATCACGATCACGGCGCCGGAACCGAGCATGGATCCAGCCTTGGCGATGGCGTCGAAATCCATCGTCAAGGACATCATCATTTCTGCGGGCAGGACTGGCGCCGAGGAGCCACCAGGGATCACCGCTTTCAGGGTATGACCTGTACGCACGCCGCCGGCCATGGCCAACAGGTCGGCGAAAGGGGTGCCGAGTGGAACTTCGTAGTTGCCGGGTTTGTTGACGTGGCCGGAGATGGAGAAGATTTTCGAGCCGCCGTTGTTGGGCTTGCCCAGTTCCAGGAAGGCCTGGCCGCCGTGGCGAAGTATCCAGGGGATCGAGGCCAGGGTCTCGGTGTTGTTGATCGTGGTCGGCTTGCCATACAGGCCGTAGCTGGCGGGGAAGGGCGGCTTGAAGCGCGGCTGGCCTTTCTTGCCTTCGATCGACTCCAACAGCGCGGTTTCTTCGCCGCAGATGTAGGCGCCATAGCCGTGATGCGCATGGAGATCGAAATTCCAGCCGGAACCGAGGATGTCCCGTCCCAGCAAGCCGGCCGCGCGGGCTTCCACCAGGGCGGCTTCCCAGGAATGGTATTCCTCGAAGATTTCTCCGTGGATGTAGTTGTAGCCCGCAGCGGCCCCCAGCGTGTAGCCGGCGATGATCATGCCTTCGATCAACTGGTGCGGGTTGAACCTGATGATGTCGCGGTCCTTGAAGGTGCCCGGCTCGCCCTCGTCGGTGTTGCAGACGATGTATTTGTCACCCGGAAAACTGCGTGGCATGAAGCTCCACTTCAGCCCCGTTGGGAAGCCCGCGCCCCCGCGACCGCGCAAGGCGCTGGTTTTGACCTGGGCGATGATGTCATCGGCCGGAGTTTTTTCGGCGAGGATTTTCTTAAGCGCTTCGTAGCCGCCGTTGGCCGTATAGGTAGCGAGGCTGGCTGGGTGGTCGAAGCCAAGAGTCCAGAGGCAGACCTGAGTGTTGGGTGTGTTCAAACTCATTTCATGTCATCCAGGAGTTTGTCCACCGATTCCGGGGTCAGGTGATCGTGCATCTTGTGGTTGTTGTGCAGGCACAGAGGGCCGTGGCCGCAAGCACCCATGCACTCGCCTTCTTTCAGCGTGTAGCGGCCGTCCGCCGTGGTCTCCCCGAAGCCGATGCCAAGACGGGCCTGCAATTGCGCTGCGACCTGGTCGGCTCCCTGGAGTTGGCAGGGCAGGTTGGTGCACAGCGTGATCTTGTGCCGCCCCACCGGGGTCAGGTCGTACATGTTATAGAACGTGGCGACCTCGTAGGCGGCGATGGCTGGCATGCCGAGGTAGTTGGCGACGAACTCGATGGTGTCGCGCGAGAGCCAGCCCAGTTCGGCCTGGGCGATGCGCAATGCGCTCATCACCGCCGACTGCTTCTGCTCGGGCGGATATTTCGTCAACTCGTGGTCGATTTGGACTAGGGATGCAGCGGAGAGCATGAAGGTCATTTATCTGTCTATGTCGCCGAACACAATGTCCAGGGTACCGATGATGGCGACCACATCGGCAATCATGTGGCCGCGTGACATCTCGTCGAGGCCGGCAAGATGCGAGAAGCCGGGGGCGCGCAACTTCAGGCGGTAGGGTTTGTTGGCACCGTCGGATACCAGGTAGACGCCGAATTCACCCTTGGAATGTTCCACCGCAGCGTAACACTCGCCTTCCGGCACGTGCATGCCTTCGGTGAAAAGCTTGAAGTGATGGATCAGCTCTTCCATGTTGGATTTCATGGTCTCGCGTTTGGGCGGGGCGACCTTGTGGTTCTGTACGATGACCGGGCCGGCACCTCTTGCTGTATCGGCTTTCAGCCAGGTCACGCATTGCCCGATGATGCGGTTGCTTTGCCGCATTTCTTCCATGCGCACCAGGTAGCGATCGTAGCTGTCGCCGGTGCGACCGATGGGGATTTCAAAATCGAGCTTGTCGTAAACCGCGTAGGGTTGCATCCGGCGCAAGTCCCAGACTATCCCGGAGCCACGCAGCATCGGGCCGGTGAAACCCAGCGCCTTGGCGCGATCAGCATCGACTACGCCAATGCCGACGGTGCGCTGTTTCCAGATACGGTTGTCGGTGAGCAGGGTTTCATACTCGTCGACGCGGTCAAAGAAGTTCTTCGAAAAGTCCTCGATGAAGTCGAGGACGCTGCCCTGGCGGTTCGCGTTCATTCGCCGCAGATCGGCGGCGTTCTTGCGGTGGACCACCTCGTATTGCGGCATCGCATCCGGAAGATCGCGGTAGACCCCACCCGGCCGATAATAAGCTGCGTGCATGCGTGCACCGGTCACCGCCTCGTACATGTCCATCAAATCTTCCCGTTCGCGGAAGGCGTAGATGAAGACGGTCATGGCGCCGATGTCGAGCGCATGGGTGCCCAGCCAGAGCAGATGATTCAGGATGCGGGTGATCTCGTCGAACATCACCCGGATATATTGCGCGCGTTCCGGAACCTCGATGCCCAGCAATTTCTCGATGGCCATGCAGTAGGCATGCTCGTTCTGCATCATGGACATGTAGTCCAACCGGTCCATGTAGGGCACGGATTGCAAGAAGGTGCGGGTCTCCGCCAGTTTCTCGGTACCCCGGTGCAGCAG
>CAISDD010000356.1 GCA_903883985.1 uncultured Pseudomonadota bacterium
CAGCTACTTCTGACTGTCCAGCTTGCTCTGGAATGGGTGTCCAGCTTGCCGTGGAATACGCATCGGCTCATGGCCTTGCTCTAGGTCGGGACGCTGGAGCGTCCAAAACTGCGTTCCCACGCTGGAGCGTGGGAACGATAAAACCCTACCATTAAATCGTGGGAGCGGGCTTGCCCGCGATAGCCTTGCGTAGCCCAACCCCAACACCGCACCCAACCCCGCTGCCTGGCGAGCGAGGGGGCGCGTGGAACCGTTTCAGACATAGGGCGGAATAAACGGCATTCCGCCCTATCTTGCAAAATCCAGCAGACCTTGACGAAAAGCTTGCGTTACTGACCTGCCTTTAGCACCTTAAGAAACTCATGCATAAAATCGGTGGCCACTTTCGCTGGAACCGTTTCTTTATGGAAGTTTTGAAGATCGAACAACTGATCAAAATTCAAGCAATCCTTACGCTTGATGCCCCCCATCGACCAGTCTTTAAAGATACGCTCATCTATAGGGGTGATATGGATAATTTTACAATTGCCATGCCTAAGATCATCCAGTATCTTCACATACATCCTAAGCACCTCGTGTTGAGGCCCTTCCAGGACTTGCGCAAAAGAACCGCCGCCGTAAACAAGAACGCCTGTTATGCTATGGGCTGAATTATTCCGCCTTGATGACTCGAGGATACTATGAATTTCTGCATCAGATATTACACACTTGGATTGGCTAAGATAAAGGAGTCGAAGCATTGATTATTATGGGAAACAGTTTAAGTAATGTCGCGCAACTGATTTTGCCTTCATTAAGCTGCCGGCGCAACGCCGTAAGTGAGTTGCCGTTGATGTTTCAACGCGAGCAGCACGACCTCCGTGTTGGAATGAGCGTACAAAATTACATGCTGTGCCACAACGTACTCGCGCAGGAACGGCAAGCCAGCCTGTTCTGCCAAGTTCAGGACGGCATCCACCCGCATGCGAGCTTGCGCGGATTTGCTACCCAGAAAGCGTGCAGCTCGTCCGCTGCCCGGTGACCAGATCAGGATGGAAACCATTTCGCGCAGATCGCGCTTCAGCTTGCGTAGTCGAGTATCCGCAACCTCTGCATCCTGCGTTATGAAAGAAATATGCGCTTCCTCCAGGTTGGCAAGGAAGTTCGGCGCGGCCTCTACCCGTGCGGTAGCAGGCAAAGTCATCGATCGGCCAAAGCTTGTGTCAAATCGACTGCTGAAACACGCTGGCCAGTCTGAATCTGCATTAATCCGATATCTGCTTCGGCCAGCAGCACCAACCCGGCGTGTTCTTCTTCGAGTGCATGGTAGTAATCGAGTTTTTTTGCATCGACAAGGGCGACATAGCTCGCTCCATTCTTGGTGAGCACTTTTTCCGCGCCATTATCGGCCACTTCCTTAGCAAGTTCGGTGAGGCGGGCACGGGCTTCGCTGATGGGCACAACATCACTGGTCCGCAAGGACATGGCAGAGGCCTTAATGAATACATTAACGGTAATTGTACATCATCGTGATCGTGCGGCGCGACCATGAGCAGCCCCGCCGCCTAACTTGCCCGCGATACAACGGTAGCAATCGCGGGCAAGCCCGCTCCCACGAGGATTACACGGGTTCACCCGAGTTCTGTAGGGTGGATAAGCAAAGCGCATCCACCTTTGGCGGCGGTGATGGTGGATGCGCTAGCGCTTATCCACCCTACGGGTCGGGAAGCGCCGGACGACTCGCCAGACGCACCCTCGGGCGCGCTGCCGGCCCATCCTGTGATATAAATCGCGCGTCATTCCAGACATTCAGAGGCATCCAGGTGAATTTCGGCAAGTTTGCAGTCTCCGTGCTGGCGTTTTCGCTGGCCTGTTCTCTCTCCGGTTGCGGCAAGCCCCAGGACGGCGGCGCGCTCATCAAGATCGGCTCCGTCGCCCCCTTGACCGGTCCGCAGACCCATATCGGCAAGGACAACGAAAATGGCGCTCGCCTGGCGGTGGATGAAATCAACGCCCGTGGCCTGACGCTGGGCGGCAAGAAAGTGAAGCTGGAATTGCTCAGCGAGGACGATCAGGCGGAACCCAAGACCGCGACCATCGTCGCCCAGAAGCTGGTCGATGCCGGCGTGGCGGGGGTGATCGGGCACTTGAATTCAGGCACCACGATCCCGGCATCCCGCCTCTACAGCGACGCCGGCATTCCCCAGATTTCTCCCTCCGCCACCGCCGTGGCTTATACCGCGCAAGGCTACAAGACCGCTTACCGGGTGATGGCCAACGATGCCCAGCAAGGGCGCGCCCTGGGCCAGTTCGCGGTGGGCAAGATGGGGGCGAAGAAAATCGCCATCATCGACGACCGCAGCGCTTACGGACAGGGCTTGGCCGACGAGTTCGAGAAAGCGGCCAGGGCGGCCGGCGGCGCAATCGTGGCGCATGAGTTCACCAATGACCGCGCCACGGATTTCACTGCGATCCTGACCAGCATCAAGGGCAAAGGGCCGGATCTGGTATTTTTCGGCGGCATGGACCCGCAAGGCGGCCCCATGCTGAAACAGGCGAAGCGGCTGGGCCTGAATGCCCGCTTCCTGGGCGGAGACGGTGTACAGAATCTCAATTTCATGAAGCTGGCGGGTCTCGACGCCGAAGGTGCGGTCGCCTCCTCTCCCGGCCTGCCCATAGATTCCATGCCTGGCGGCCCTGATTTCCGCAAGCGCTTCGAGGCCAAATACGGCCCCATCCAGCTCTATGCACCCTATGCCTATGACGCCGTCAACGTGCTGGTGGCGGCCATGCAGCGCGCCGACTCGGCCGACCCGGCAAAAATCATGGCAGCACTGCCCAAGACCGATCTTCAAGGCGTTTGCGGCCCAATCAAGTTCGATGCCAAGGGCGACACCCAAGGCGGCGCTGTGACCCTGTACGAGGTCAAGGGCGGCAAGTGGCAGGTGTTGGAAACGGTGAAGTAGGGGCGGCGAGTAGCGAGTAGCCCCTCGCCAGAAATGGACATCTTCGCTCAACAACTCGTCAACGGCCTGGTGCTGGGCAGCATCTATGCCCTGGTGGCGCTGGGCTACACCATGGTCTACGGCATCCTGGAGCTGATCAACTTCGCCCATGGCGAAGTGACCATGGTGGGTGCGATGGTAGCGCTCTCGGTCATCGGCTTGCTGATGGGGGTGGCACCCGAACTGCCCGGCGTGGTGGTGGTGTTAGCCGGCATTCTGGTGGCCATCCCCGCCTGCATGGCGCTGGCCTACACCATCGAAAAAATCGCTTATCGCCCCCTGCGCCACGCCCCACGCCTGGCGCCGCTGATCACCGCCATCGGCGTCTCCATCATCCTGCAGAACCTGGCGATGCTGATCTGGGGGCGCCAGTACGTATCCTTTCCCGCCATTTTGCCCAGCGACAAATACGCCTTGTTGGGCGCCCAGATCAGCCTGTTGCAGATCGTCATCGTGGTCCTGGCCCTGCTGCTCATGGCGGGCCTGTGGCTGCTGGTCGAGAGGACGCGCCTGGGCCGCGCCATGCGGGCCACGGCTCAGTCCCGAGAAGTGGCGGAACTGATGGGCGTGAACGTGGACCGGGTGATTTCCGCGACTTTCGTGCTGGGTGCGGCGATTGCCGCCATCGCCGGGGTGATGGTAAGCGCCTACTACGGCCTGGCGCATTACTACATGGGCTTCATGCTCGGCCTGAAAGCCTTTTCCGCCGCGGTGCTGGGTGGCATCGGCAACCTGGCCGGCGCCATGTTGGGCGGGCTCTTGCTGGGGGTGATCGAGGCGCTGGGTGCGGGCTACATCGGCGACCTGACCGGCGGCTTTCTCGGCAGCAACTATCAGGACGTATTCGCCTTCTTCGTGTTGATAGGCGTGCTGGTGCTGCGGCCCTCCGGCCTCTTGG
This sequence comes from uncultured Pseudomonadota bacterium, assembly GCA_903883985.1. Lineage (GTDB taxonomy): Bacteria > Pseudomonadota > Gammaproteobacteria > Burkholderiales > Thiobacillaceae > PFJX01. The sequence continues at coordinate 3,883 of CAISDD010000356.1, forward strand.
GCGAGCGGGTGGCCAACCGTGCCTGAGGCACTGCGCCAGCGGCCTCGCCTTGCCTTCGCCGGTTTGGCCGTGCTCCTCGCGGTCCTGCCCTTCCTGGTGGGCCTGGGGCTGGGGAACGCCTGGGTGCGGGTGCTGGATTTCGTCCTGCTCTACATGCTGCTGGCCATCGGTCTGAACATCGTCGTGGGCTATGCAGGCTTGCTCGATCTCGGCTATATCGCCTTCTATGCGCTGGGCGCTTATCTTTACGCCTGGCTTGCCAGCCCGCATTTCGGCCTGCACCTGCCGTTCTGGGTGGTTCTGCCGCTGGGGGCGATGCTGGCTGGCTTGTTCGGCGTGCTGCTGGGGGCGCCCACCTTGCGATTGCGCGGCGATTACCTGGCCATCGTCACCCTGGGCTTCGGCGAAATCATCCGCATCTTCATGAACAACCTGAACGCCCCCTTCAACCTCACCAACGGCCCCCAGGGCATGAACCGGATCGACCCGGTGAGCGTGGCCGGCCTCTCCCTGGGCAAGCCGCTCCATGTCGCAGGGCTCACTCTGCCGCCCACCACGCTCTACTACTACCTGTTCCTTGCCTTCGTGCTGCTCGCCATCTTCGTCGCCATGCGTCTTCAGGACTCGCGCATCGGCCGCGCCTGGGCCGCCTTGCGCGAGGACGAGATCGCGGCGGCGGCGATGGGCATCGACACGCGCAACGTGAAATTGCTGGCCTTCGCCATGGGGGCTAGCTTCGGCGGGCTGGCCGGTGGCCTGTTCGCCGCCTTCCAGGGGTTCATCAGCCCGGAGAGCTTCACCCTGTGGGAATCCATCCTGGTGCTGTGCATGATCGTGCTGGGCGGGATGGGAAACATCCCCGGCGTGCTCCTGGGAGCCGCCCTGCTCACTCTGATACCCGAGGCGCTACGTTACCTGGGCGACTTGCAACGCGCCACCCTGGGCCATGTGGTGGTGGACCCGTCGGACCTGCGCATGCTGCTGTTCGGGGTCGCCCTGGTCATGATGATGCTGTTCCGGCCCGCAGGACTGCTGCCCTCACGTTTGCGCCGCCGCGAATTCGCGGCCCAGGATGGCGTGGCCGAGCAGGAACAGGCCAGCCTCTACGATGCGCACGCCTAAGCAATGGCCTTGTTGAGCGTAGAAAACGTCAGCAAGCGCTTCGGCGGTATCCAGGCGCTCGAAGACATCACACTCGCGGTCGAAGCCGGCGAGATCTACGGCCTGATCGGCCCCAACGGCGCCGGCAAGACCACCTTGTTCAACTGCATGACAGGGCTGTACACGGTGAGCAGCGGTGCCATTCGCCTGGACGGCGCAGCCTTGCAGGCGCTGAAGCCGCACCAGATCGTCAAACTGGGTTTTGCCCGCACCTTCCAGAACATCCGCCTGTTCGCCAACATGAGCGCGCTGGAGAACGTCATGGTCGGCCGCCATGCCCGTACCCACGCCAAGGTATTGGGTGCGGTATTTCGCGGGCGCAAGACGCGCGCGGAAGAAGCGGATACCCAAGAGCGCGCGCAGACACTGCTGAATCGGGTCGGACTCGCCTCCAAGGGACAGGTCCTGGCCTGCCATCTCGCTTATGGCGACCAGCGTCGCCTGGAAATCGCACGGGCTCTGGCCAGCGAGCCCAGATTGCTGGCCCTCGACGAGCCGGTCGCCGGCATGAATCCGTCTGAGCGATTACAGATGGGCGAACTCATGCGAGAGTTGCGCGCCGACGGCCTCACCCTGCTCCTGATTGAGCACGACGTAAAGCTGGTCATGGGCCTGTGCGACCGCGTCGCCGTGCTCGACTACGGCCGCAAGATCGCCGAAGGCCAGTCTGAGGCGGTGCGCAACGATCCGGCGGTGATCGCGGCCTATCTGGGGAGCGAGGCATGACGGTGGATCATGTAGCGCAGGCAGAGCGTGGCTGTTGCCACTTTAGCGTCTTTACAGCCACGCTCTGCCTGCGCTACGAATGCGCCCGATGACCGCCCCCCTGCTCTCGGTCCACGACCTCAAGGTGGCCTATGGCGGCATCCACGCGGTGCGCGGCATCGACTTCGAGGTCGGCCGCGGGGAACTGGTCTGCCTGATCGGCGCCAACGGCGCGGGCAAGAGCAGTACGCTCAAGGGCCTGATGGGCCTGGTGGCACATGAGGGCATCATCGAGTTCGATGGCGAACGCCTGCACCACCAGGCCACCCATGCCATCGTCGCCCGAGGGCTCGCCCTGGTGCCGGAAGGCCGAGGCATCTTCGGCCGCCTGACCGTGGCGGAGAACCTGGACATGGGCGCCTACACGCGCCGCGACCGCGCCGGAATCCGGGCGGATCTGGGACGCGCCTTTGAACTCTTTCCGCGCCTGGCGGAGCGGCGCGTGCAACTGGCGGGCACCTTGTCAGGCGGCGAACAGCAGATGCTCGCCATCGCCCGCGCCCTGATGGGCCGGCCGCGCCTGCTGCTGCTGGACGAACCGAGCATGGGGCTAGCACCTTTGATGGTGAGGAAGATCTACGAGACCATCGCCGACATCGCCTCCGAAGGCGTCACCCTCCTGCTGGTGGAACAGAACGCCAGGCTGGCACTCAAGGTCAGTCAGCGCGCCTATGTCATGGAAAGCGGCGCCGTAACGCTCTCCGGCGCCTGTGCCGAGCTGGCAAACGACCCGCAGGTGCGTGCCGCCTATCTGGGCGAGTGACATTGTTTACCAGCCAGGGCTTACACCGGTTAGAATGAGTCTAACCCCGTGACGCTGCTAAGCGCTCCGTGTCGCCGGCCCCTTTCTTCCATCCGATGAGGTAAGCAATATGTCCGTACTAGTTGGCAAGCAAGCCCCCGATTTCACCGCCGTCGCCGTCATGGGCGACAACTCCTTCGACGAAAACTTCACCCTGTCCACCCAGATCCAGGGCAAATACGCGGTGGTGTTCTTTTACCCGCTCGACTTCACCTTCGTGTGCCCGTCCGAACTGATCGCCTTCGACCACCGCCTCGGCGAATTCAAGGCGCGCAACGTGGAAGTCATCGGCGTCTCCATCGACTCCCACTTCTCCCATCTGGCCTGGAAGAACACTGCGGTCAACAACGGCGGCATCGGCCAGGTGCAATACCCCCTGGTGGCCGACATCAAGCACAGCATCTGCCAGGCTTATGATGTGGAGCACGCGGACGGCGTCGCCTTCCGTGGTTCCTTCCTGATCGACAAGTCGGGCATGGTGCGCCACCAGGTCGTCAATGACCTGCCGCTGGGCCGTGACATCGACGAAATGCTGCGCGTCATCGACGCCTTGCAGTTCACCGAAGAGCACGGCGAAGTTTGCCCGGCCGGCTGGAAGAAGGGCGATGCCGGCATGAAGGCCAGCACCGCCGGCGTGGCCGAATACCTGGCAAAACACGCGGGCGAACTGTAATTCCTGGCTGCCTCCAGGCAGGAACGCGGGGGCTTAGCCCCCGGCGCATGGACGGGGAAGCGCCTGGCCTGGCGGCTACATGATGGCCAGACCATTGTCGTCGGCGCCTTCGTCCGTGTCGCTTTGCGGCGACTGGCGCACCAGGTTACGCAACATCAGACGCAGTTCGTTCTGGGAATCGGCGAAGCGCAGCGCGGTTTCGGCCGCAACCTGTCCGGCGGCACAAAGGTCAAACAACGCCTGATCGAAGGTACACATGCCCATGTCCTTGGACTTTGCCATGATGGACTTAAGCTCATGGACCTGGCCCTTGTGGACCAGATCGGAGACCAAGGGACTGTTCAGCAACACTTCGATGGCCGGCACACGACCACCATCGACTTTGGGAATCAGCCGCTGCGAGACGATGGCGCGCAAGTTGAGCGAGAGGTCCATCAGAAGTTGCGCTCGCCGGTCCATGCTGAAGAAGTTGATGATGCGATCCAGCGCCTGGTTCGAGTTGTTGGCATGCAAGGTGGCCAGGCAGAGGTGGCCGGTTTCGGCAAAGGAAATCGCGTATTCCATGGTCTCGCGGTCGCGTATCTCGCCGATCAGGATCACGTCCGGCGCCTGGCGCAGCGTGTTCTTCAGCGCGGCGAACCAGTTTTCCGTGTCCACCCCCACTTCGCGCTGCATGACCAGGCATTTCTTGTGCGGATGCATGAATTCGATCGGGTCTTCGATGGTGATGATGTGGCCACGCGAATTCTCGTTCCGGTGATCCAGCATTGCCGCCAGGCTGGTGGACTTGCCCGATCCGGTGCCGCCGACCATGAGGATCAATCCGCGTTTTTCCAGCACCACACGGGCCAGGACCGGCGGCAGACCCAGACCGGCCAGCGTGGGCACCTCGGTCTTGATGTGGCGCGCCACCAACCCGACCGAGCCGCGTTGCACGAACGCGTTCACGCGAAAGCGGCCGACGCCATCGAGCGGGATCGCGAAATTGCATTCGCTGGTCTCGCGAAATTCACTTTGCTGCTTTTCGTTCATGGCCGAACGCAGGATTTCATCGGCCTGATCGCGGCTGATGGGCTTGGCGTTGAACATGGTCATTTCCCCGTTAACCTTGATCGCGGGGGGCGACCCAACGGTGATGAACAAATCGGATGCGCCCTTGTCCAGCATGCTCTTTAGCAGTTCGCTCAGATAGGTAAAGTAGGGGTTGTTTTCAGACATGTCGGCGTGGGCAGATTAACGTGAACGTCGCGCGGCGACGCTCGGGGGTGAGGGTGCGATCAAGCCGGCCCAAACCGTCGGGTAACGCAGGACAAAGCGCAATTCCTGCTTGATGCGTAGGTTGCAGAGGCGGCGCGATTCACTCAGAAAAGTGCGCATGGCCGGGGTGACGGCGGCGATGACTTGATCCCGCGGCAGACGCGGCGGGCGTGGCAGGCCTAAGTGGTCGGCGACCACATCGAACCAGTCTCCCATCTTCAGGCCGCTGTCGTCCACGGCGTTGTAGACGCGGTTAGCGCGACCGCGAAACAGGGCGGCCACGGCCAGTCGCGCAAGATCCTCGGCGTGGATGTGGTTGGTGTGTACATCGTCCTCGTTCACGATCGCGGGCAAGCCGCGGCGCACCCGCTCTTCCGGCATACGGCTCTGGGCGTAGATGCCGGGCGCGCGCAGCAGACTGACGCGGGTGCCGCGCTGGCCAAACCGGCGCAACTGCGCCTCGGCGTCGGCGCGGCGCCGTGCCCGTGGATTGTTCGGCAGTACTCTGTGCGTCTCGCTCACCACGGCGCCGGCGCAATCACCGTAAACCCCGCTGGTGCTGATATACACGAGTTGCGCTAAACTGCCGCGCGCGAGAGCTGCCAGGAGATTCCTGGTGCGTGGATCGTGCGTACCCTGGGCGGGCGGCGGCGCAAAGTGCAACACCGCGTCCGCCAGGCCAGCCAGGCGTTTCAGGCTGGCCGGATCATCCAGGTCGCCCAGGATAGGGATGACACCGGCGGCACGCAGCCCCTTTGCGCGCTGCGGCGAACGAATCAAGCCAAAGAGGTGGGCGTGCCCCGCCAGAAGACGGGCGGCGCGTAGACCCACGTCGCCACAACCCACAATCAGGATACGCATCGGTTCACGGTTATAAAGAGGAAATCGGAATGCCTTACCAAGTCACCATTCAACCCAGCGGCCACCAGTTTAACGTCAACACGGGAGAGACACTGCTTCAAGCCGCACTCCATGCCGGTTTTGGACTGCCATACGGCTGCCGTAACGGCGCCTGTGGGGCATGCAAGGGCAAGGTACTCTCCGGTGAAGTGGATTTGGGCAACTACCAGACCAGTGCGTTGAGCCCGGAGGAGCAGGCACAGGGGCTAGCGCTGTTCTGCTGTGCCATGGCGAAGAGCGATCTAGGCATCGAAGTGAAGGAAGTCGGCGCCACCCTCGACATCCCGGTGAAGACCCTGCCATGTCGGGTGGAGCGCATGGAAAGACTGGCCGACGACGTGATGGCGCTCTGGCTGAAATTGCCTGCCAACGAGCGCTTGCAGTTTCTTCCCGGCCAGTACATCGACTTTCTTCTCAAGGATGGGCAGCGGCGCAGTTTCTCCCTGGCCAATTCGCCGGATGACGACGGCCCGCTGGAACTGCACGTGCGCCATGTAAAGGGCGGCAAGTTCACCGATCAGGTCTTCACCACCATGAAGCCACGGGATATCCTGCGCATCAACGGCCCGCACGGCAGTTTCTTCCTGCGCGAATCGGACAAGCCGGTGCTGTTGGTGGCCGGAGGCACCGGCTTCGCGCCGATCAAGAGCATCATGGCACACGCCTTGCACCACCAGGACCCACGTGAATTCGTCTTCTATTGGGGGGCGCGAACGCAGGCCGACCTCTACTTGCCGGATTTGCCGGCGCAGTGGCAGCAGGCGCATGCGAACTTCAGCTTCATTCCGGTGCTCGACCAACCCGTAGATCACTGGCCTGGGCGTGTAGGTCGAGTTCATGAAGCGGTGCTGGCCGACTTTTCCGATCTTTCCGGATACGAAGTCTATGTCTGCGGCGCCCCCCCCATGGTGCAGGCGGCGCGGCGCGACTTCCAGGGGCGCGGCCTCCCCCTGGACGCCTTCTACTCGGACTCCTTCGATTACCAGGCCGCGCAGGCTTGACCGCGCGTATCCTGCCCGTATAATACTAGACTGATTTTGTCAACTTATGGCGGTCATCATGGATAGGAAAGAACAGGTACACGAACTGGTCACCACGAATCCCGTGGTGTTGTACATGAAGGGCACGCCGCAATTTCCGCAGTGCGGCTTTTCCGCGAACGCGGCCAACATCCTCAAGGCCTGCGGGGTTACCGATTTCGTCGCGGTCAACGTGCTCCAGGACGATGACATCCGCATCGCCATCAAGGAATACGCCAACTGGCCGACCATCCCCCAGCTCTATATCGGCGGCCAGTTCATCGGCGGCTCCGACATCATGCGCGACCTCTACCAGAGCGGCGAACTGCAAACCCTGCTGGCGGCGGCCCGACCACACTGAACGGATAATATTTTCCTGCACAGCCGCAATTCCGGGTAGCTTTGCCGCGGTTGAATGGACTGCGTGGGCTTTGTGATGACGGATATCTCTTTTAGCGGCGCGGTGCGCGCCTTGTTGAGCGGGCTGCTGGTCGCCGCCCTGGCGGGATGCGGTGGTGGGGGGGGCGCTGCCAGCCCAGTCCCGGTCAGCCCAGTTGTGACCTATGGCGTGGGTGGCGCGGTCGTGGGCTCAAGCGGGGGCGTGGTGCTGCAGAACAATGGCGGCGACGACTACACCGTTGCCGCCACCGGCAACTTCACCTTCCCCACTCTCGTCGCCAACGCCAGCCAGTACAACGTGACGGTGCTCACCCAGCCTGCTGGCCAAAGTTGTTCGGTGGGCAATGGCAACGGCACGGTCAACCTGAGCAATGTGAGCAATGTCCGCATCGACTGCACCACCAACGCCTACGGCGTGGGGGGAACGGTCTCGGGCCTGAGCGGCAGCCTGGTCTTGCGGAACAACGGCGGCGACGATCTTGGCCTTTCCGCATCCGGCGCATTCCGTTTTTCCACTGCCGTGGCCTACGGCAAGACCTATAGCGTCACGGTGCTCACGCAACCCCTAGGGCAGACCTGCACGGTGAGCAATGGCGCGGGACTGGTCTCGAGTAACGACATCGGCAACGTCGCCGTGGTCTGTTCCAATAACACCTATGGCGTGGGCGGGTCGGTTGCGGGCCTGAACGGGAACGTGGTCTTGCAGGACAATGGCGGCGACACCCTCAGCATCGCGGCTAACGGCGGCTTCACCTTCCCCACCCACGTCGCCCGCGGCAGTCCGTACAACGTGAGCGTGCTCACTCAGCCTGCTGGCCAGAGTTGCTCGGTGAGCAACGGCACGGGCACGATCAACCTGACCGATGTGAGCAATGTCGGCGTTAGCTGCTCCACCAACGCCTACACCGTGGGGGGAACGGTCTCGGGACTGAGTGGCAGCGTGGTCTTGCAGGACAATGGCGGCGACAACCTCAGCCTTTCCGCATCCGGCGTCTTCCATTTCCCCACTGCCGTGGCCTACGGCAAAGCCTATGGCGTCACGGTGCTGACCCAGCCCGTGGGGCAGACTTGTAGCGTGGCGAGTGCAAGCGGCACGGTGACGGCCAATGTGAGCAATGTGGCGGTGTCCTGTGCCGCGCCGCTAACACTCATCCTGCCGACTCGTGCGATCGGACCTGGCCAGCTCGCGGTCATCGTCAACACGAACGATGTACTGTCTGTGCAAGTGGCCGGCTATTACCAGCAGAAACGCCCCGCCGTTAGCCTCATTCAAGTGGCGCTGGCCACCGGGAGCGACACGATTTCGTCCGCCAATTTCGCTATCTTGAAGGCCGCAGTGGATGCCCAGTTGCCCAGCGGCATCCAGGCGACCCTCCTGACCTGGGCGCAACCCTCGCGGGTGGTGGGCTCTACTTGCACGATGAGTATCACCAGCGCCATGGCCTTCGGTTTCGACCCTAAATATTGCCAAACCGGTGGCGCGACCACGGCCGCCTCAGCCTATTTCAACACCGAGTCTGCCCTGCCATGGCAAGACCTGGGACTACGCCCCTCCATGATGCTGGGTGCTGCGACTTACGCCAAGGCACAGACGCTGATCGATCGCGGGGTGAGCGCCGACTCGACTTATCCGGCTGGGGATGGTTATTTGCTGCGCACCAGCGACTCGGCGCGCAGCGTGCGCTATCCGGACTATACGGGCCTGCCCGCCCTCTGGACTGGCGACCTGACACTCAACTACCTGGTTAGCGACAGTATCAGCAACCAATCCAACGTGCTGTTCTACTTCACCGGCCAGGCCACCGTGCCCAACCTCAGCAGCAACACCTTCCGGCCAGGAGCCATCGGCGATACGCTGACTTCCTACGGCGGCGTCTTGCCTGCCGGTAACGGTCAGATGCCCATCACCGCCTGGCTGGACGCGGGGGCGACGGCCAGCTACGGGACCGTGGAAGAGCCCTACAACTACACGCAAAAATTCTCCCAGGCCTCTGTGCTGATCGACCAATACTATCGAGGGGCGACGCTGATCGAGGCCTACTGGAAGTCGGTGGCCTGGCCGGGCGAGGGTCTGTTCGTGGGCGAGCCGCTGGCCCAGCCCTTCAAGGACACGCCCAGCTTTTCAATCAGCGCCGGACAATACGTCATCGCCACACGCACCATGCGCCCCGGCAGCGCCTATTCATTGCAGTACCGCACGGCCACTTCCTCGAACTGGACCACCCTGGCCAATTTCTCCGTCACGCGTGCAAAAATTCAGACGGTCACGGCCCCGCTGCCCCCGGCCGCAGCGACCCAGATCCGTTGGCAAGGCCCTTGCCCTGCCAATGCCGCGTCGCAGTGCACGCTGGCCGCTTCCAACTGATCGCGCGCGTACTCGTGGGAGCGGGCTAGCCCGCGATACAACGGTGGCATTCGCGGGCTAGCTGCCGGTTCCGCTCCCAGACAGCCACTTCAGCAATACCGCAAACAGGGTGTCCGGCTCGACCGGTTTGCTCAAGAAGTCATTCATGCCGGCTTCCAGACATAGTTCGCGATCCTCCGCGAAGGTGTTCGCGGTCATGGCGACGATGGGCAGGGCCTCACGCCCGGGGAGTTTGTGGATCGCGCGGGTGGCCTCCGTGCCATCCATCCGTGGCATCTGCATGTCCATCAGGATCAAGTCGTAGTCGTTGTCCCGCGCCAACTGCAACGCTTCGACACCGTCGTCGGCCACGTCGATCTTCAAGCCGACATCCTCCAGCAGCATGCGCGTCACTTCCTGGTTGATCGGTTCGTCTTCCGCCAGCAGGATGCGGCGGCCGCGATGATCGCGCCGCAGCGTGGCTTCCGCCTCATCCCCTCTGTAGGCCGCCGCGACCGCGGCCTGCCCATGACCTAAGCGCGCCGTGAACCAGAAGGTGCTACCGACACCGGGCGTGCTGACCGCGCCGGCCTCCCCGCCCATCAGTTGCGCGAACCTGCTGGTGATGGCCAACCCCAAACCGGTGCCGCCATACTTGCGGGTGATCGAGTTGTCGGCCTGCTCGAAATCCGCAAACAGTTTGCCCACCACCTCGGGCGCGATGCCGATACCCGTGTCCTCGACCTCGAAGCGAATCACCACTTCCTCGCCGAAATCGGCCATGAGACGGGCGCGTACGGCGACGCTCCCGGTTTCCGTGAACTTCAAGGCGTTGCTCAGATAATTGAGCAAAGACTGAGATAGCCGGGTGGAGTCGCCGCGCAGCGAGCGTGGAAGGCCAGAGATCTCCAGCGAAATCTTCAGCCCCTTCGCTGTCGCTGCGGTATCGATGACGGCGATTGCCGCTTGCAGCAATTCGACCAGATCGAATTCTTTCTGCTCAAGGACGAACCGACCGGACTCGATCTTGGACAGGTCGAGGATGTCGTTCAACATGGACAACAGGTGCTTGCCCGAGGCCGCGATCTTGTCGAGTTGTGTGAGTTGCAAGGGGGTCACTTCGCCACGGCGCAACAGGTGCGCCATGCCGAGTATGCCGTTCATGGGTGTGCGTATCTCATGGCTCATGTTGGCCAGGAAGGCGCTCTTGGCGATGTTGGCGGATTCGGCGAGATTCCTGGCCGCCGTCAACTCGACGGTGCGCGCCTCCACCAGGCCTTCCAGGTGATTACGGTAGCGGTCGAGTTCGACGCCCAGGCGTTTCTTCTCGGTGATATCTTCCTTCACCCCGACATAGTGCGTGATGCGCCCGTTCGCTTCGCGGATCGGGGAGATGTGGCAAAACTCGACGTATTCGCTGCCATCGCGGCGGCGGTTGATGAATTCACCCTTCCAGGCACGCCCCTCGGTCAGTTCCTTCCACAGTGCGTCATAGGTGGCGCGCGGCGTCTTGCCGGATTTCAGGATGCGCTGATTCTGACCTAGCAACTCCTCGCGGCTGTACCCACTGATACGCACCAAGGACTCGTTCACGTATTCGATGTCGGCTGCGAGATTGGTGATGACGATGCCCTCCGCGCTTTGCTCGACGGCCAGCGACAACTTGCGTATCTGAAATTCGGCGGCGCGGCGCTCGCTGACGTCGCGCACCACCATGCTGGCCATCAGGTTGCCGTTCTTGCCCAGGAAAACCGAGGAAGAGAGTTCGACGGGAAACTTCCGGCCGGAGCGGTCGATGCAGTTCATTTCACCGGTGAACCATTGGTCCAGTTCGCTTGCCTCAAAGGAAGCGATGCGCGGATCGCTGGCATCGACGATCCCGGCGCGACCGATCCGGCGCAGTTCTTCCTCACTGTAGCCGAACAGACGCCGTGCCGCGCCATTGGCGGCCAGGATGCCCCCGCCCGGGGTGGTCAGCACGATGGCGTCGAGGCTGTGATCGAACAAGGCGCGAAACATGGCCTCGTTCTCGCGCAAGTGCGCTTCGGCCCGCTTGCGCGCGGTGATGTCGCGATTGCTGCCGCGCCGACCCAGATAGACGCCGGCCTCGTCAAACAAGGGGCGGCACTGGTGGCAGATCCAGCAAATCTGGCCGTCGCGGCGCAGCATGCGAAACTCCAGTTCCTCCGTGTCGCCCTGGTCTTGTGCGAGGTGTGCCTGAAAGCGGGTGCGGTCTTCGGGATGGATGCTGCGCTCCATCAGCTCGGGATCGGCCAAAAAAGCCTCAGGCGTATAGCCCAGCAACTGTTCGCACGCGGGCGAGACGTAGAGGTAGCGGCCATCCACGCCCACCCAGTAGATCCAGTCGGCGGCGTATTCCGCTAGCAAGCGGTACTTCATCTCCGATTCCCACGACACCTGCTTCGCCTGGCGAATCTCGGAGAGGTCGGTCAGGGTGATGCGCAGCGTCTCCCCCTCCCCCTCCCCCTCCAGCACACGCAAGCAACCGACATGGGCCGGGAATGTGCGGCCGTCGTTACAAGAGGCCTCACGACACAGCGTCAGATCGAAGCCCAGTGGTTCTGCCTGTGTGACGGCAAGGACGAAGTGATGTTGCCAAACTGCCCGCTCGGCAATGGCAACGCGGTGGCCAAAGCGGCATCCGAGCAGTAACGGCCGCTCGACGCCCAGCATCGACGCCGCGGTGAGGTTAGCCGCGACGATGACGCCATCGCGGCTGAGTGTCAGGTAGCCGACCGGAGCGAATTCATAGAGATCGACATAGCGGTCGCGCAAGATTTCCAGCTCGACCTGAGACTCACGCAAGGCTTCGTTCTGCATCTCCAGTTCGATCTGATGCACCTGCAGCTCGTGCAACAGATTATCCGAAGAGGGAGGCTCGGGCAGGGCGGCTAGCGGCAACGCGGACTCCGCCTCTGCACGCAGCCGCAGCTTGGGGTTCGTGTCCATGGCCACTCCTAATGGGTCGATCCGGCGACGAACGCGCCGAGATTGCGCCAGCGCGCACATCGCCTTGAAAAAGATACCCGCAAGCCTCGGCAAGCGGTGAACCGTTAACGATATCAGGGTTTCCCTAATTCCTCGGACTTTTTCGTCACGAACTCTCGAATATCCGCCCCCAGGCGGGTCTGTAGCGCGCGCTGATAGGCCGTGGCAGCTTCCGCGCGCGAACCGGCCTGCTCCAGGCTCACGGCCAGGCCGACCCACCAGAGGCCGTGTCCTGGGTCCATGCGTGCGGCTTCGCGGTAGGCATGCGTTGCCGTCTCCGCTTGGCCGCTCTTCTCCAGGACGCCGGCATAAAGCCCCCAGTAAGCGGCATCGACGCCCTTGCTCAGGCCCGATTTGAGGAGGTCTGCGGCCCCGGCCGTGTCGCCGCGTTGCAGGCTAAGCTGGCCCAGGCTGCGGTTGTACCAGGCGTCCTGCGGATGCAACAGCAGACCATCGCGCAACAGCGCCTCGGCGCGCGCCGCATCCCCGCCTTCCAGGCTGAGCGCGACCAAGGCCTGGCGCGCCGGGCCATGACTCGCATCCAGGCGCAGGAGGGCTTCCAGCGCTTCCAGCGCCTCGCGCCCACGCCCCAGCTCGATCAGGTGCGCGGCCTGGGTCCAGGCTTGCTCGGCTTGTTCGCGCACGCCCAAGGGCCGGACTTCCTTGGAAACTCGGGCCGCTCGCGGCTCGGGCAGGTGGGTATCGAGCCTGATCGGCGTCTCCCTGTAGCGCAGGCTTCCAGCCTGCTCTGCCCCACGCTCGGGCAGGTGGGTATCGAGCCTGATCGGCGTCTCCCTGTAGCGCAGGCTTCCAGCCTGCTCTGCCCCAGGCTTGGGCAGATGGGTATCGAGCCCGATCGGCCCGTTCTGGGTCTCGCTCAGGGTCTCACTCAGCCGCAGGCGTGGCCGTTCCTCGCGCGGGTGTGAGGGCCGCGGCACTCGCGGCAAAGGTGCCGGCCAGAACCACCAGCCCGCCCCCGAAGCGGCGAGCACCAGGAGGAAGGCCCAGAGCGGGCGAGTACGCCCCCGCCTGGCCGGCACGGCCCGCACCCCGGCCAGGCTGCCGGGCGCGACCCCCATCCGGTCGAGGTCCTTGAGGACGCGGTTGATGACGCTCATCCGGGATACCTGTCCTTGTTGCGACGGATGGAGTTCATCGTCATGTTCTCACCAAGCGATCAAACAGGGACAGGCGGGCGCCGGGCGTGTCGTGGCCAGCCACGCGGGCGTGGCGTGGCCACACCTGCTCGCACCCCTCCCCGTAGGCCAGCATCAAGGCCTTGTGCGCCAGGATGTTGAGCAGGCGCGGCATCCCCCGGCTCATGCGATGCAGCTTGCCGGCTGCGGCCGCCTGAAACAGCGGCCCGCGGGCGCCGGCCAGGCCGGTGCGGTGCCTCAGATAAGCCGGAGTTTCTGCGCCGGATAAGGGGAGCAGCCGGTCGTGGAAGGCGATCCGGCTCTTGATCTGACGCACGGTCGGGTCGTTCAGGCGCAAATCCAGCTCCGGCTGGCCGAACAGGACGATCTGCAAGAGCTTGCGCTTTTCCGTTTCCAGGTTGGTGATGAGACGCAAGGCCTCCAGGCTCTCCAGCGGAATGGCCTGGGCCTCGTCGATCAGGGCCACGGCGCGGCGATCCTCGCTCGCCAATTGCAGCAGGCGCGTTTCCAGCGCCTTGGTGAGGCCATAGGCCAGGCTACGCTTGAAGTCGCCGCCGAGTTCGCTCAGCAAGGCCTGGTTGAGGGCGGCGGGCGTGAGATGCGGGTTCGGGATGTAGGCTGCGGCCCAGCCCTGGACCTCCAACTGGTTGAGCAGGGTGCGGCACAACAAGGTCTTGCCGGAGCCGACTTCGCCTACGATCTTGATCAAGCCCTCGCCCGCGTCCAGGGCCACCAGCAGGGTGTTGAGCGCCGCTTGCGCGCCTTCCCCCGGGAAAAAATAGCCGGTATCCGGCGTCAGCCCAAAGGGAAATTCTTTCAGACCGAAGTGCGAGAGGTACATGGTCAGCGTAGGGTCGCCCTCAACGCGCTTCCAGCCTCTCTATGCGCACCTGTGACTCCCGCGCCGTATCCAGCCAGTCGGACTGCTGCTTGATCACGGTGGGCTTGAGCAGGATCACCAACTCCTGTTTCAATCGAGTCACGTTCTTGTACTTGAACAGCGCGCCCAGGCCGGGAATGGTGGACAGGCCAGGCACGCCGCTGCCGCTGTCCTGCGATTGCAGCTTCATCAGGCCACCGATGGCGGCGATCTCGCCGTCGTGCAGGCGCACGATGCTGTCGGTCTCGGAAACCGTGCTGGAGGCCAGCGGCAAGGACAAGCTGCCCGCGGACCCCAGGTTGATGACCTGATTGTTGGTCGTGACCTGACTCACCGACGGATGCACATGCAGGATGATGTCACCGGCGGCGTCGATCTGCGGCGTCACGTCCAGCGAGATCCCGGAAAAGAACGGTTGCAAGGTGACACTAGGCGTGGTCGAAGCCGTGGAGCCGGTGGTGGTCGAGGTGGTCGAGACATTGGTGACGAAGAAATTGTCGGTGCCCACCTTGAGCACCGCCTTCTGGTCGTTAATGGCGGCGATGCGCGGACTGGACAAGACCTGCACGTCGCCCTGGCTCTCCAGGAATTGCACCAGCGCGGCAAAGCTGTTGGTCTGGAAGGCCAGGCCGACCACGCTGTTATTGCTGGCCAGGTTGAGCGCGCCAAAATTCTGTGTACTGGAAAGAAAGGGTGTACTGGTGGAAGGAAAGGTCGCCTGGCCGACATTGCTGCTCAAGCCTATGGCGCTGGGGCCGCTGCTGCCGATGGCCGCCCAGTTGATGCCGCTTTGCGCGCCCTCGTTGAGCGTGACTTCGAGGATCTTGGCCTCGATCATTACCTGTCGCTCCACGCTGATCTGCGCC
>CAISDD010000357.1 GCA_903883985.1 uncultured Pseudomonadota bacterium
ATGCCCGAGGTCTGGCCCACAGCGTTGGCAATGTCAAAAGTGACCGACGCCGTGCGGCCGCTGTAGTCCAGGTTCGGCGCCGTCACGTTGCCCGCGACGCTGCCAGCACCCCCAAAAACCACGCTCATGCCCGCATTCAGCGCACCAAAGTTCGTCCAGGAGAGCGCTCCTTCTCTCCCCGCGTTCGCAGACACACCGTCCAGCGTGTAGCTCGCCCCCCCCTTGATCAGGTTGGTCGCCGCGTGGCTTGCAGCCCCCGTAACCGTCGTCACGCCCGTGTGCGTACCACCGATGCCCGAGGTCTGGCCCTCAGCGTTGGCAATGTCAAAGGTGACCGCCGCCGTGCGGCCGCTGTAGTCCAATTTGCCACCCAAGGCAGAGAGGTTCCCGGTGACACTTCCATCTGCACCCGAGTACATATTGAAAATCCCAGCACCCGTATCGGTCAGATTGCCAACCCCGCTAAAACCAAGGCCAGCCACCGTTCCCTGATTCGATCCGGTCAGATTCCAGGTGGCTCCTGTAGCCTTTATCTCGCTGGCTGCGCTCGCACCAGTGGCGTTAACCGTCGTCACCGCCGTGAAATTCGGATGGGCAGAGATATCCAGCGTGGTTGCAAAATTGAGATCGAGAGTGCCGCCTCCACCGGTATTTGCCATCGTGGTGGTGCCGAAGAGTATCCCTCCGGTCGTAGCGGTCAATGTCAGGCGCCTGGTTTGCAGGTCGATGGCGGCTGCTGCATTGACAACGATGTCATTCGTTGTGGAGACCGTGACGTTATTGGTTGCTAGCTGCGAATTGATCGTAAAGTCAGAAATATCACTGGGCGGAGTCGCGGTGCTATCTGTAAAGGTGCCTGTTACCGTGCCAAAAGTATCCGACAACGCATCCGTCGCATGGATGATGGTCATATCTGTCGGGTCCAGCAGCAGCGTCCCAGTATTGCCATGTGCCGCGGTGGTATTAACCAATCCCGCGAAACCAAAATACTGCTTGCCCGACACTTCCACAAACCCGCCGTCCCCTCCCTGCGCGCCGCCACGGGCTGAGATGTTGCCGTAGAACTTCGTGGCGTTGTCCGACCATACGGCCACCTGGCCGCCCTTGCCATTCGTGATGGCGTCGGCGTTGATGGTCGCGTCCTTGCCGACGTAGGTCATGGAGGAATGGACCTCGGGACCTGCACCATGGTAATTGCCGCCGATGAGGACGTTGCCACCGCCCCCGTCACCAGAGACATTGATGCTGGCACCATCGAACAGTCCCACGTATTTGCCCAGAACCGTGACCGCGCCCCCGATCTGCCCTGTACTCGTACCGCTGGCGTCGAGGTTGCCGCTGACCGAAACCACACCGGCATTGCCGCCGTCGAGGAGGATGATACCGTTGTGTTTGCTGACGCCCTGAGCGCGAACCACGCCGCTCAAATTCAGGACGGTGTCCAGGAGGGCATTGGCGGAGCGGACACTGATGAACACCTGGCCGGCGTCGGCCGTGATGGAACCGCTGTGCTTGATCGAGGCGTTGGCGGCGGCGGCGTCGACCGAGACGGCGAGCAGGCCGTCACCGGAGATGTCCAGACTGACTCGGTTGCCGGCGGCCAGGGCTGCGGTGTTGGCGTTGATGTTGCCACCGTTGTTGATGTTGGGGGCAATCAAGGCGATGTATTTGCCGTTCAGGCCACCCTGGTTGTCGATGGATCCGGCGCCGGTGCCCTTTTCGAAGGCGTATCGGCCGGCCAGGAAGTTTGCGTCGCTCAGGCCCAAGGTGGAGGCGACCAGGCCACCCACATTAACCTGCGCGCCGGGCGCGAACATCACGCCGTTGGGGTTGATCAGGAAGACCTGGCCATTGGCGCTGAGGCTACCGAAGATGGTGGAAAGGTCGTTGCCCAGAACACGGTTCAGAGTGACCGAACTGGCGCTGGGCTGGGCGTAGTTGACCGCTTCTCCCTGCGCGATGCTGAAGCCGTTCCAGTTGATGACGCCCTTATTGCTGCCCTGGGTGACGGTCATCGAAGTGCTGCTGGGACTCTGAATTGTGATGTTGCCTGACACCACCTGTCCGCCGGTCGGCAGGGCCAGGGCGGGGGCCGCGCAGACTGCGAGCAGCGAAGTGAGTAGCGAAGTGAGTAGGCGGCTGATCCGGTTCCCCGGTCGCCACGTGTACACCATAGACAACTTCCTGCTCAGCTTGATGACCACCGTGCGCATCTTGGCTGATTGACCGCCGCTCTTGCTCGAAGATGAATGGTTGGTATTCATGGTGCTCCTCACTTTGTCCGGACGCCACCCGACTTGTGCAGATGACCGTTATCCAGGATGCAGACCGCCTAGAACCACTTGGTGACCTGAGCCCAGACGCGGCTGGCGCCATCGTTATCCAGGGAGTGTTCGCCCTTGCGGAAGGCAAGCTCCAGCTTGAACTGGAAATCGTCCCGCCGGCCCAGGTTCACACCCACCCCAAGACTCTTCAGCACACGAATGTTGCCGGTGTCCGTGGGAAGTGGGTCGTTGTTCAGGCGGGAATAGCCGAAGTCATGGAAGGCGCTGAACTGAAGGACGCCACCTAACGGCTTGACGCCGGGAATGACGAGGCGAAGCTCCAGGGTGCCGAGAAACACGTTGTCTCCGGGGGAATCGCCAACGGGATGGCCCCGCACCCCATCCGGCCCGCCCAGGGACATTTTCTCTTCGGAAGTCAGGTTCCTAGCGGCGGCTTGGCCTCGCGCCGAGAGCAGCAAGCTGGTATTGCTGACCAGGTTCTGCAAGCGATTGAAGCCGAATACAACCTTGCTGAAATCACCGAGCGTCGAATAGGTGTCGTTCGAGACGCCCTCGGGAATCTTCAACCGACCTGTGTAAAAAGTGGTGCTGAAGGTATTCAACGCGCCACCGAATAGGCCGTCACGCGCATCGCCGTTCAAACCGAGGTACACGTCGTTGACCTTCTGTTTCTCGACGTTAGCGCCATCGTAAAGTTTGTCGGTGAGTGTCTTGTCTTCGATGCCGGCCTGCGCAAACAGGTTGTAGTTGCGGCTACGATGGACCGGGTGCTGCACGTTGACCACATAGACTCTCGCGTCGCCATCCGCCTGCTCGGCGGCGAAAGCCCCGCCCAGCTTATAGGTCAGATCGTAGTAGCTTCCGGTCAACTTGGTGCCGTAGGGGCCGACTGGCATGGTGTAACTGAGCTGACCCAGGGTGGTCTCAGACTTATCGGACATCAGTCCGCGTAGCGTGAACAGATCGCCCAGGCCAGTGAGGTCGCGCGCATTGACGGTGGCCCCGAGGCGGTTCCGACCGGAGTTGCGGTTGCCCATGTTGTCGCCCTGAACGCTGCCATCGAAGCGCCGACCTACATCGCCAATCACGACATCCATATCCGCAGAACCCATTTCGACACCGGGTTTGAGCGTGCTGTGCACGATCACACCGGGCAAGTCATTGATCAGCAGCAAGGGCTTTTCGATACCGGTTTCTGTGACGATGGAGCCGGCTGGCATCATGGCGGAGAGATAGTTGCGCGCGACACTGGGCTTCAGTCGTGTTTTCTCATCCATCCTGATATCGGCCTTGCCCAGCCGACCTTCGAGGATGCGAATCTCAACCATGCCATCGGCGATGCGTTGCGGGGGAATGTAGGCCTGGGCGAGAAAGTAGTGGTAGTCGCGGTAATAGGCCTTGATGGTCTCGGCGACCTCGTTGAGGCCATCGAGCGTGACGTCTGTACCGACACGCTCCTGCAACAACGCAAGCAACACCGGTTCACCGAAAACCGTGTTGCCGATGAAACGATAGCCATTGACGTGGAAGCGGGTGGCCCCCGTCGGAACGGGGGCCGGGGCTTCCGCCGCAGGCTTGTTATCGATGACCTGAGCGTCCGGCCGGGGCTCCGCAGGAGCTGCCCTGACACTTTCCAGGATCGTTCCCGCCGTAGGGGACTGCTGAGCAAGCGCCTGTCCGGAGAGTAGCGACACACAGCAGGCTTGAAGGATCAGTAAAGCTGAGCGACTAGCAAACCTGTTGGAGTTCACGCAACTCTCCTGCGAGGAAGGAACAAAGACAACAGCCGAAACACAGGCGTATTGACCAGGTAAATATAACTAGTTCATGTTGACCATAGCTCGCACCACCAGGCATGGCCACAGGAATTTATCCTTCGCGGCCACGATGCCGCCCACTTACGCCAACCGTCTTCACGTCGCCTAGGGCACACTCTTTCCGTTGACTGGCGACGGGAAGCGGCATGAACCCAAAAATCAATGAATTGCTGGAGCGCATCCGGGCGCTGGAAGAAGAACTCGAACAGGAAATCGCCGCGCGCCAGGAGGAACTGCGTTTCCGCCTGAAAAACCGCAAGGTGCGCTTCGAACGGGAGGCACTGGCACTGCACAGGCAACTCCGGGTCGGTGCGCTACCTGGCCGACACCTCCAGGCGGCATCTCGTCTCGGCGCCAGATATCTATTCGATGATCCTGCCACTGCTGTTCCTGGATCTCTGTGTCTTTGTCTACCAGTGGGTGTGCATCCCCCTCTATCGCATCGCCAGGGTGAAGCGGCGCGATGACTTCGCCTTTGACCGCGAGCAGCTCGCCTATCTCAACCTCGTCGAGAAGCTCAATTGCGGCTACTGCGCCTACAGCAACGGCCTCCTCGCCTATGTCCAGGAGATCGTCGCCCGCACCGAGCAGTACTGGTGCCCAATCAAACATGCCCGCCGCGTCCTGAACAGCCACGCGCACTATCCCGCTTTCGTCGATTTCGGCGACGCCCAAGCCTACCGCCAGGAACTGAAATCCTTGCGCCGGCAACTGCAACGCGAAGAGCCGCCCGAGGCCGGGCCCTCCCTGAACTGACTTGCCCCTGGGCGGATCGGGCGCCTTTCCCGAGCCGCATGCGGGATAATCCACGTCCTTACCGAATCTCGTTGCCCCATGCCTATCCAGTGGTTTCCCGGTCACATGACTTCCGCGCGCAAGAAAGCGGCGGAGACCATGGCCAATATCGATGTAGTGATCGAAGTCCTCGACGCACGCCTGCCGGAAGCGAGCAGCAACCCCATGATCCAGGAATTGCGCAGCTTTCGTCAGCGGCCCTGCCTGAAGTTGCTCAACAAGACCGATCTGGCTGACCCGGCCGCGACCCGGGCCTGGCTGGATTTTTTCAACGCCCAGAAGAACGTCAAGGCAGTGGCAATCTCGGCCAAGAAGGGCGGCGATGTTTCCCGGCTGCCCGCGCTGTGCCAAGCCCTGGCGCCGCACCGCAACGACAACTTCAAGCCCTTGCGCATCATGATCATGGGCATCCCCAACGTCGGCAAATCCACCTTGCTCAACACCCTGGTGAAGCGCAGGGTCGCCGCCGTCGGCGATGAACCGGCCGTCACCAAGTCGCAGCAGAGCATCGCGCTGACGCCGCGCCTGACCCTGGTCGACACCCCAGGGCTGATGTGGCCAAAGATCGAG
>CAISDD010000358.1 GCA_903883985.1 uncultured Pseudomonadota bacterium
ACGTAGATGTGCGGCTGCTTGCGCTTCATCAGTGTGCCGATGTAGACCGCCATATAGGACACCCAGACGAGTTCGATCAGGATGTCGATGGGCCATTCCATTTCTGCGTACTCGCGACCCTGGCTGTACCCCAGGACGTAGGAGATGGCGGCCAGTACGATCACCGCCTGCCAGCCCCAGAAGGTGAAGCTGACGAGGCCGGGCGCGAACAGGCGCGCCTGGCAGGTACGCTGCACCACGTAATAAGAAGTGGCGAACAAGGCGGAGCCGCCGAAGCCGAAGATCACCGCACCGGTATGGACTGGGCGGAAGCGGCCAAACGAGAAGTAGGGACTATCGAAATTCAGGAAGGGCCAGGCCAGTTCGGAGGCGATGTACAGCCCGACGGCCATGCCCACCACCGCCCAGACTATGGCCATGATGGAAAACTTCTTGATGATCTCGTAATCGTACTGCTCGGCCGCAGCCAGGGTGGTTGCAGACATAAGACCTCCTAGGGTTACAGCAGCTTCGGGCACCATCCCGGAGCCTCGTTTCAACACTGAAAATGGCGAAAGACTCTGCTAAATACACAAAAAAAGTCGGGCGAGTATAGACGCACGACCGATGAGCGACAAGATCGAATCACATCCTGCCCGCCAGTAATCCATCGGCCTTGAGCAGGGTATTCAAGTCTGCGGCGATGTCCTGAACCTTATCACCGTAGGGCAGGTAGAGCCGCATGCGGCCATGGCTGTCTAGCACATAACTTCCCGCCGAGTGATCGACCAGATAACCGGAAGCACCCGGGTCCACATGCCTGCGATAAACGATGCGGAATTCCTTCGCCGCCAGCGCCACCTGTGCCGGCGTGCCATACAGGCCGAGGAACGCGGGATGAAAATAAGGCACATAGGCCTTGAGCATTTCAGGTGTGTCGCGTTCCGGGTCCACGGTCACAAAAAGCACCTGGATATTGTCCGCCGCCCCCCGTGGCAGCAACTTGAGCGCCTCGGACAGGTCGGAGAGCGTGGTGGGGCAGACATCCGGGCAGTGGGTGTAGCCAAAAAACAGCACGACCACTTTTCCCCTGAAAGACTCCAGCACCACCGCACGGCCATTGTGATCGGTCAATGCCAGGTGCTGGCCGAAGTTCGAACCACTGATGTCACTGCCGCGAAACGCAGGCTTGGCCGCCTGCTCGCAGCCCCCGAGCAACAGCGCGAGCAACAGCGCGCCTACCCGCAAGACATCAGGCCACATGGGGCAAGGCTCCGGCAGGCAGGTCGGAGAGGCGATACTTCCCGGTTAGCACCGCCTTGGCCAGTTCTTCCAGATTCATCTCGTTGAGCAGGGAAATGATATTCTTCTTCACCGGTACCCATTTGAAATGCATCGGGCAGGCCGTCTCGTCCGAGCACTCTTTCAGCCCCAGGATGCAGCTCTTGGTGAAATTCGGCCCCTCGGTCAGGAGCAACACCTGCATCAGTGTGGTTCTGTACATCCCTTCGCGCAGGCAAAATCCGCCGAGGCGGCCGCGAAAAGAGTCCAGCAAACCTTGCTTGCTCAGGTTTTGCAGGATCTTGGCCAGGTAGGCGGCCGGCACGTTGAGGCGCTCGGCGATGTCACGATTGAGCACCGGATCGCCAGGCGGTTGGGTGGCGATATAGATCAGCGCCTGCACTGCATACTGGCTTGTGCGCGACAAGACCATGACTCACTCCGGAGGGTTGATTATCCGGGCCGATTATAGCGGCGTGGTTTTCGCCACAAACATGGATTTTCAGACACCAAGGTAGGTATATAGACTGGATTCCTCGGTTGAGCACCTCGTAACCGCGCATGGCCGCAGGCCGCCCCCGCACATGCAAGAGTCAAAGACGCAGGCAAGGATGCCTGCGCTACAGTAAGCGTAGGTTGGGCTGACGACTGGAAGCCCAACATCCACGGCCGTGCTGGGTTGCGCCGACATGAAACGTCGGCAACCTGCGCTGACTGGGGTAAAACCGGCGAGACGCCGACGCTACTCATTAGCGCCAGGTCGAAGCTTGCAAGGTGTTGGGCTTCGCCTTGCTCAGCCCAACCTACGCGGG
>CAISDD010000359.1 GCA_903883985.1 uncultured Pseudomonadota bacterium
AAAGCGCATCCACCTTTGGCGGCGGTGATGGTGGATGCGCTATCGCTTATCCACCCTACGGGTTGGGAAGCAGAATCGTCCGCAAGCTGCGTGGGTTGGGTAGCCGACGGTTTTCATATCGGCGTAACCCAACCGTCTTTGATACCAGCGCCATGAATGATTGACTACCTGGCTTGAATCGCAAAAGGTGCAAGCTTCACTTACGGCTGGATCAGGAAATCTGAATCTACTCGATGGGTTCAAGATGTTCTTTCGTGACGCCTTAGCCGCGCCAGTGATCCAGCAGATATCGGGTGTAGGCCGAGGTCACCAGCGCGCCTTCTTCTGCAGTGGTTTTTCCCAGCAGCAGCTTTTCACGCAAGGGCGCGGAGACGGCGACGCCCATGCCTAGCAGGGCAGTCAGGTCCCAGGAGTAGGTATTGCCTTGATCGATGTGGCGAATGACTGTTTCATAGATGCTCATGGCGACCTCCTTCAATTCAGTGCGGTGCCTGCCACCTTTAACGGCAGTCTGGCGAAAAACTGAAGGCCACCATCCGGTGGGGGCGGGTATTCGTCGCGACCGTTAGTCAGGTTTGAACGTCAGCGAGGTCGAGTTCAGGCAATGGCGCTGTCCGTATGGGGGTGGGCCGTCGTCGAAGACGTGACCCAAGTGGCCGTCGCAGCGGGCGCAGCGGATTTCCCTGCGGACCATGCCATGGCTGTGATCGCTCAGTTCGCGTACGTGGGCCGGGTCGAGGGGCTGGGTGAAGCTGGGCCAGCCGCTGCCGGATTCGAACTTGGCGGTGGAGTGGAATAGCGGTAGGCCGCACAGGCGGCAGAGGTAGACGCCGACCTCCTTGTTTTCCAGCAGGCCCCCGCAGAAGGGCGGCTCCGTGCCCTGCTTCAGGATGACCCGGCGTTCCTCCTCGGTCAGATCGGCGGCGAGCGCTGTTTTTTCCGCCAGACTGGGCGGGGTGAGATCGTGGCCGGATGCGGAACGCGCGTGGCTCATGGCTTGCGCGCCACCATGAGAAACACCGGGTAGTCGCGCGCTCCCGCCTCGGTTTCCTTGTGGATCGAGAACACCGTGTCGAAGCGCACGTCGGTGAATCCCGCTGCCTGGGCCAAGCGCTGCAAGGACTCGCGCTCAAAGCCATGAATCACGTCCACCTCGATGCCGTGAAAGGAGCCGTCCTCGCGATCCAGGTCGGCCACGCAGAGCCAGCCGGGGTTCAGCAGCGCATGGAAACGGGCCAGTATCCCCGCAGTATCCGGAATGTGATGCAGCACCATCGACGTATAGATCAGGTCGTAG
The DNA here is from genome assembly GCA_903883985.1 of uncultured Pseudomonadota bacterium. Classification (GTDB taxonomy): domain Bacteria; phylum Pseudomonadota; class Gammaproteobacteria; order Burkholderiales; family Thiobacillaceae; genus PFJX01. Next base: position 1,298 of record CAISDD010000359.1, read on the forward strand.
CGGTCCTCGGGTAGCCGTTCGTTGGAGAGGTCGGCCTGGCGCAGCGTCATGTTGCCCACACCTTGAGCCGCGATCTTTTCGCGCAGCACCTCCAGCATGCCAGCGGAACTGTCCTCAAGGGTGATGTGGCCGAGCGCGTCCTTGAGCGGAAAGCTGAGCAGCCCGGTGCCGCAGCCGTAATCGAGGGCATGCATGTTCGTGTTCAGGGGAATGGCTGCCTGGATGGCCGCGGCGATCCGGTCGGCGCGCTCCTGGAAGACCGGGTTGCTATCCCAGGCGCGGGCCTTGCTGTCGAAGTCTATCATCGGAGTTGGGTGAGTTGAAGTGCGACGATTATCGGCTACGCACGACGCTGTGGAAACGGATATGGGCTCGATGATGTCGCTTCGCCGAACGCTGTGTTTATTTTTCAGAAATTGCACGCAATCACCCCCCTCCTTCGAGAATGCGCTACGCTGAAGCCCACGTAGGGAGAAAACGATGACCCAAACGTTGCAAACCATCCTGGCCCGGCACCAGTCCGAGCCCACCCGCTTGCTGCAAATTCTGTGTGATGTGCAGCAAACGTTTTCCTGGATCGCGCCGGAAACCATCACCACCGTGGCCTCAGCGCTGAGCCTGCCTCGGGCGCGGGTGGAGGGCGTGGTGGGTTTCTACAGTTTTCTTCACGGCGATGCGCCTTGTCGCTACCGTCTGCTGTTCTCCGACAACATCACCGATCGCATGCTGGGCAACCAGGCCTTGATCACCTACTTGTGCGAGAAGCTGTGGGTGGAACGCGGGCGTATTTCCGAGGATGGCCTGGCTTATGTGGAGACCACTTCCTGCACAGGCTTATGCGATCAAGGGCCGGCCTTGCTGGTCAATGGCTGGGCGATCCCGTCCCTGACGCGTGAACGTCTCGATGTGATCGCCGAATTGGTCCTGGCGCAGACGCCGGTCGAACAATGGCCACGCGATCTGTTCGCGGTGGAGAACAACCTTCGTCGCGCCGATGTTCTGATCGGCAATCTACTGCAACCCGGTGATGCCCTCCGCGCCGCTTTATTCGCCACCTCTCCTCGGGGCGGGGCGGCGGAGTCCGCGGCCAATGCCCGTTCCTGGCGCGAAGGCCTCCCGGCAGCGGAACAAGGGCCCATGGACTTGCTGGAGGAAATCAAGCGCTCCAACCTGCGTGGCCGAGGCGGCGCCGGCTTTACCACGGGACTGAAATGGGAGGCCTGCCGCAACGCGCCCTGTGAGCGGCGCTACGTGGTGTGCAACGCCGACGAGGGCGAACCTGGCACCTTCAAGGACCGCGTGCTGCTCTCCACCCAGGCCGACCTGCTGTTCGACGGCATGACGCTATGCGCTTATGCCATCGGCGCGAGGGGAGGGGAGGGCGGAAATGGTGGAAATGGCGGTGGCAGCACTCATGGTTTCCTCTACTTGCGTGGAGAGTATCGCAGCCTGCTGGAACCGCTGAACGAAGTCCTGGCGCGCCGCCGCGCCGCCAGGCTGCTGGGCCGCGATATCCTGGGCCTGGCGGGTTTCGACTTCGATATCGAAATCCATCTTGGTGCGGGTGCCTATGTCTGCGGCGAGGAGTCGGCGCTGATCGAATCATTGGAGGGCAAGCGTGGCGTACCACGCAATCGCCCGCCTTATCCGGTCACGCACGGTTACCTGCAATGCCCGACCACGGTGAACAACGTCGAGACCTTCTGTGCCGCCGCCCTGGTGGCGGCGCACGGCGGCGACTGGTACCGGAGCATCGGCACGGCGAAATCGGCCGGAACCAAGGTGCTGTCGGTTTCGGGCGATTGCGCCCGGCCCGGCATCTACGAATACCCCTTCGGCGTGACGGTGAGTCAGGTGCTCGCCGACTGCGGCGCGGGCGAGACCCTGGCGGTGCAGATCAGCGGTCCCTCTGGCGTGTGCATCGCGGCCCCCGAGTTTGGTCGCCGCATCGCATTCGAGGATCTCGCCACCGCCGGTGCCTTCACGGTGTTCAATACTTCACGGGACATGTTTGAGGTGGCGCGCAACTTCGCCCATTTCTTTGCCCACGAGAGCTGCGGCTTCTGCACGCCCTGTCGGGTCGGCACCGCGATATTGAGCGCGACCATGGACAAGATCGCCGCCGGTCATGGCACGCTCCATGACCTCGCTGAAATCGAGGGGCTGGATCGCGTGCTGAACCAGTCCGCGCACTGTGGCCTGGGCCACACGGCTTGCAACCCCACACTGGATACCTTGAAACGCTTCCGGCCCAGCTATCAACGACGCCTGAAATCGCTGGTCTTCGAGCCCGCCTTCGATCTCGACGGAGCCCTTGCCGCGGCGCGGCGCATGACCGGTCGCGACGACGCTGGGGCGCATCTGTCCATGGAGGCGGAGATATGAGCGATACCTTTATTCTCGACGGCGATGACGTCGCTTTCGTCCCCGGCCAGAGCGTGCTGCAGGCGGCGTTGTGCGCCGGGCGCTACATACCGCATCTATGCTATCACCCGGAATTCAAGCCGCACGGCAGTTGCAAAGTGTGCACGGTGAAGGCCAACGGCGGGCTTGGGAGTCGATACGCCTCCTCTTGCACCCTGCCGGCGCAGGCCGGGTTGGAGGTGGAGAGCGCTACGGAGGAAATGAACGATTTGCGCCGTACCCTGGTGCAGATGTTGTTCGCCGAGGGCAACCACTTCTGCCCCTCCTGCGAGAAGAGCGGCAACTGTGCCTTGCAGGCGCTGGGTGCGGATCTCGGAGTGATGACGGCGGGCTTCCGCCACTTCTACCCGGACCGTCCGATAGACGCCTCGCATCCGGATTTCTTGCTCGATTTCAACCGCTGCATCCTCTGCCAACTGTGCATGCGCGCCTCCAGCGAGGTGGATCACAAACATGTGTTCGTCCTGAGTGGGCGCGGAATCAGCAAGCACTTGATCGTTAACTCTGCCACGGGCCGGCTCGTCGACACCGACATCGCGCTGACCGACAAGGCGGCGGAAGTCTGTCCTGTGGGAGTGATTCTGAAGAAGCGCGTAGGCTTTGCCGTCCCCATAGGCCAGCGTCGCTTCGACCAGAGACCCATCAGCGCGCAGGCGCTCGACGACGCCCCGCGTCCATCCGACACCATTAGTGGCTGCGCCACCTGAGGGGGGATTCCATGAACAAGAAACTGCGTGTCGCCACCACATCCCTGGCCGGCTGCTTCGGCTGTCACATGTCGCTTCTGGATATCGACGAGCGCTTGTTCACGCTGCTCGAACATGTCGAGTTCGACCGTTCCCCGCTCACCGACATCAAGCACTGCGGTCCCTGCGACATCGGCTTGATCGAGGGTGGGCTGTGCAATGCGGAAAATGTCCATGTGCTGCGCGAGTTCAGGAAGAGCTGCAAAATATTGGTCGCGGTGGGCGCTTGCGCGGTCACCGGCGGCTTGCCGGCGCAGCGCAATCACCTGACGCTGGCCGACTGCCTGTCCGAGGTTTATCTTACCGGGCCCGGCGTGGAGCACGGGCTGATTCCCAACGATCCGGAACTGCCCTTGCCCCTGGACAAGGTGCATCCCCTGCATGAAGTGGTGAAAGTGGATTATTTCCTGCCCGGTTGTCCGCCCTCGGCCGACACCCTCTGGAAATTTCTCAGCGATCTGCTGGCCGGGCGCACGCCCAGCTTCACGCAGGAACTGATACGCTACGATTAACGTCGCCTACGAGCCGGGTTTATCGCCTGCCGCGCGCGCCTGTTTCGCCGGCCTGAAAGACCTGGATACGATGCCATAGGTCCAATGATTGCGCCAGGCCGCGCGCACTGCGTTGGGGTATTCCGGCCGGCCCAGGCTGCCGTTGTAGCGGCCCAGGGCGCGAAAGTAATCCCCCCTTTCGATATCCAGGTAGTGGCGCAGGATGGTGGCCCCGTAGCGCAGGTTGGTGCGCAGGTGGAACAGATCCTGATCGCGGTTGCCTATGGCCTTGACCCAGAAGGGCATCACCTGAGTGAAGCCGCGTGCGCCCATGTCGGAGACCGCGTATTTTTTGAAGCCGCTCTCCACCTCGATCAGGCCCAGCATCAGTTCCGGGTCCAGGCCGGCGCGAGTGGCTTCGTAATGCAGGGTGTTGAGGAAGTCGTTGCGGAATTCAGCATCGGGAATGCGTCGCGCCATGCGTCGGGACATCTCCGCCAACCACGCCTGGACGGCGGCGGAGTCGGCGAAGGCCGCGTGTTCGACGGCCGTGTCGGCGACGGACTTGGAAAGCTGCGAGCGCACGGAGTCCGCAAGCGCCTC
>CAISDD010000360.1 GCA_903883985.1 uncultured Pseudomonadota bacterium
CTTTAAAATCAGACAATTTAATGTAACTACTCGCATACCCTCCAACATTTGAATTACCAATAACGAAAGCACAAACAGGGACACAAGCGGGCTCGAACGCGTTATATTCAAGCTGGATCAGAGATTTAATAGTTGAACCAGCTATAAGCTTCAACCTCACTTCTTCGTATGACGAAATAAACATCCATACATACGGTGTGACGAACCCCAACTCAGAGGAGCTCTTGCCAAAGCATTGACAACGTTCTATAAACATCGAGAAAACATCAGCCTTACTGTCAGGAAAATTCAACTTCGCATAGTCCTTCAAAGCTGTATTCATACCCTTGCCGCCCATATACGGCGGATTCGCGACCACCACATCGAATTGCATCGCCAGCGCCCTTGCCTGTTCCACCAGCGGCAGCAAGTCCTTCGCCGCCTTTTCGGCGTATAGGTCGCCGCTCGCTGCGGCTTGTTGCAATGCTGCCGCCAGCACCGGCAAGGCCGCGCTCAGGTCCGGCGGAATCTGGATCAGGGAGCCGAAGGTCTTGGCATTTGCGAACATTTCGATGAGGGAAACCAGGGCCGGATGCGGCTTACTCCTCGCAGCGGATTCGCCGAGACTCATTTGTGGACGGATGTTAGGGAACAGGTCGTCGCTGCCGAATTCGGCACGTCGGGTTACGTCCCGGGGGCTACCCCGCCCTACGGTCAGGTAGGTTTGCAGCGGCTGACTTAATACCGCGACATCAAGCCCCTTGCTCTCCTGCAGGGACAGCACATTGAGCTTGAGCGGTCCGTCCAGCAAGCGCCGGTCGTCGGCCCGGGCCTTCATGAGCAGGGCGAAACCCGCCATCTGGGCGGCGCGGTCGTCTATGTCCAGGCCGTAGAGGTTCTTTTCCAGGATCAGGCGGGGGATGTCGCGCAGGCGGTAGCCCCGCTCCAGATAGATGGCCTTTAGGGTCTCGTAGGCTTCCACCAAGATGTGGCCGGAGCCGCAGGCAGGGTCCAGCACGGTGATGCTCTCGGGATTCAGGCTGCCGCCATCCTCGTCCATGCGCGCCTGGGCGAGCGCGGCAAGAGCCGCATTCACCTCCGGGGTCTGTTCCGCTGGCTCAATGTAGTAGGGCCACCGGCTTTTCAGTATCGAAGAAGGGTTGGCCATACACCACAGGCGGCCCACGCTGTTCTGCACCAGGTATTGCACGATCCAGTTGGGCGTAAACAGCTGGGTGGCGGCGGGAATGTCCTCGCTCTTCACCACCTTGCCGATGACCGCGTCCTTCTTTTCGCTGATGTAGAACTGGTAGAGCCAGCCGATGATTTCCACCTCGGCCCAGTCTTCCTCGGCGATGGCGCCCACCAGGCCGGCAATGACGGAGTCGGTGCGCAGCAGGTTGTCCGGCAGCAGCAACTCGGTTTCGTCGTCTATGCGCTCGAAGAGGAAGGGCATGCTGCTGGCGAGGGTATTGCACTGGGCGACGAGGAGCAGGCGGTAGAGTTCGCCGTCCTGGTTGCCGGCCAGCTTCATTTCCTCCACCTTGGCCGCGTCCAGGGTGGGCAGGTCGCCCCGGCGGGCCATATCCACGCTGGCGGCGAGGATTTCCGGCAGGCCCCCTTCCCGGCTGGAGAGCACCCGCTGGCCGTGGCCCAGGTAGTCGTGGATTTCCATGAACCGCAGGGCGGCGAAGCGGTTGAACCAGGTATAGGCCACGGCCTCCAGGGTCTGGGCAAAACCGTCGCGACTCATGCGCTGGACCAGTTTGTCGCGCTGCCCGAGCACGCGCACGGGCCACGCCTGGCCGGCGATGAGGGCCACGTCACCCTGGCGCTCGGCGGGGGCCACCTCCAGCCGGCCCCCGGCTTCATGAAGACCCAGTAGGTGGGCGCGGGCGGTGACGGCGGCGATAAAGTCGCGGCGGGCCTGGGGGGCATAGGTCTTGAGTTTGGCTTTGTTCATCAGAGGCGGTGGATATGCTGGGCGAGGCGTTCAAGAATGGCGGCAAAAGGGAAGTACCGATCATTGCCTGGGTTCTCAGCCATGGGGAGCACACTTCCACTCCCGGAAGTAGCGTCGGGTGCGGGCCGAGCCGTAATCCGCCAGGGCTTTTTCGAGGCGGCGAGAATCGAAATCGGCCAGACTGGCCCTGACCGCCTTCAGCAAGGTCTCAGGGTCTTCCGCCAAGTCGCCCAGGTTATTGAGCATATCCACCAGCAGGTACTCCCGCGTGACCTGCTTGCGGCTGGGAAAACGGGGCTTGTCGCGGAAATCGAAGTCGAATCCGGCCAGGGTGAATTTGCCGTGGCGCTTGTGGTTATAAACGACGGTGGTGTTGTACAGCTGGGTCGTGCCCAAGCCCAGGCTGTTGTAGCAACTGGGGTTGAAGAGCAGGAAATGGCTGTCGTCGAGAAACTTTTCCACCAGGGCTTCCTCCCGGGGCGGGGCATCGCCAAAGGGGGTCTTTTTCGGAACGTAATAGAGGCCCTGGGCGACCCGACGCACGAGCCCGGCTTCCACCGCCCGCGCCAGTTCCCGATCCACGGCAGGCAGATCGGCGGCCAGATCCTTGCGGCGAAAGACCTGGCCGGCGCGCAGGCCCAGAGCCCTGGCCGGGCCGCCTTGAACGAGGTTTTTTTCTCTGCGCA
>CAISDD010000361.1 GCA_903883985.1 uncultured Pseudomonadota bacterium
CCAGGCTGTTCGTCCCAGAAGGGCGCATCGGCCTCCAACTACCTGACCTCGGTCCACTCCATGTGCAACACACTGGACATCAAGATGACCGAGATTCCGGACTGGAACTGCTGCGGCGCGTCCGTCAGCTATGCCGAGTCAGGCGAACTGCCGCGCATCGCCTTGAATGCGCGCAACTTCGCCCTGGCCGAGTCCAATCTGCCCGGCCAGGACATCGTCGCCACCTGTGCAGCCTGCTGGCTGGGTTCGCGCGAGTCCAAGGAGCGCCTGGAACACAACTCCGGCCTGATGGCGGACACGCAGGCGGCGCTCAGGGAAGCGGGCCTTCAGATCAAGCTGATCCCGGAAGTCCGCCACATGGTGGAAGTCCTGATCGAAGACCTGGGTTTTGACGAACTCAAGAGGCCGGTGAAGAAGCCCCTGGCCGGCATGAAGTTTGCCGGTTACGTCGGCTGTCAAACCAACCGTCCTTTCGGTATCGCGGGGGAATCCTTCGAAAACCCAATGTATCTCGACAAATTGATCGAGACCATGGGAGGAGAAGCCGTGCCCTACGACCAGAAGGTCACCTGCTGCGGCGGCGCGCTCGCCTTCTCCGAGCCGGAAAAGGCCCAGGCGCAGATCAAGGACATCATCGAATCCGCCTATGACAGCGGTGCCGAAATGCTGGTTACCCCTTGCCCCCTGTGCCAAGCCAACGCCGAGGTCTATCAAGGCCAGATCAACAAGAAGTACGGCACCAAGTTCAACATGCCGGTGCTCTACTACTCGCAGTTGATGACCCTGGCCTACGGCGGCACCAGTAAGGAAGCTGGACTGAAAGGCCAGGTGATCCGGGCGCCCACGCTGGAAGCGTTCGCGAGCAAGTAGGAGCTTGCGGGCTGAACCCATGGGTTAATAATCAAACGGGCTGCGATGCCCGTTTGCTTTTTTCTCAACTCCAGCAAGGAGTAGGGCAGTTGGTTGGCGGAATAAACTGCATTCCGCCCTACGGGGAAGGGCTCGCTTCAAAGACGCAGGCAAGGATGCCTGCGCTACAGGGAAGGCTTCGCCAGCCGCGTAGGGTGGATAAGCGATAGCGCATCCACCAGTCCCGCGCCCCACGAATCTTCCTACCCGTCGCTCACCAGTGCGGTGAGGAGGTTGGGGTTGGTCGGCAGAATAAACTGCATTCCGCCCTACGGGACTACCCTGTAGCGCAGGCGTCCTTGCCTGCGTCTTTGAAAACAGTCGGCTGCCGGCGCTGCCGGGCACCTGACCCCACGTTGTGACCCCACGTTGAAGGGATGTGGCGCAGCCGCCGAGCCTTCTTGCGAAAAGCTGGGCCTCAGTGCAGGCCAAGGCAGATATAACCGCAGATTCAGCGTAGTCTCGGTCGGTATTTCCTTGGAATGACCGCGAAGCTAGCCATGTCACCTCAGAGTCCAGAAAGCTTGACCTCCCCTTCACCATTGAGGTGTGCCGCAGAGGAGCGACTCCTGGAGATGCCGCAGGCATCGGCCGGCGGCGGTGATGAGAAGCTGCTGGCGGAACTCCAGGTACATCGGATCGAGCTGGAGATGCAGAACGAGACGCTGCGCCAGAAGCAGCTCATCCTGGAAGAATCCCGCGACCTTTATGCCGACCTGTATGAGTTTGCCCCGGTGGGCTACCTCACCCTCGGGGATACCGGCCAGATTGAGGAAATCAACCTTGCCGGGGCGCTGTTGCTAGGAGAGACGCGCTCGAAACTGAAGCGACGCCTCTTTGCTCGTTTCATCTCCCCCGAGGGTACTAGCCGCTGGCACTTGCATTTGTCCAATGTGCTGAAACAGGATGTTACGTTGACTTCTGAATTCTCGCTCCAGCGGGGAGACGGGGCCAGGCTTGATGTGCGCCTGGATTGCCGCAGGCAGTTCAAAGTCGGGAAAATTCATTCTGTTCAGGTTGCGCTGACGGATATCACCCCCCGCAAGCGGGCGGAAGAGGCGCTCCTTCATGCCGGCGCCTTGCAGAATGCGATCTTCAACAGCGCCATTTTTTCCTGCATCGCCACCGACGCGAAGGGCGTGATTCAGCTCTTCAACGTCGGCGCAGTGCGCATGCTGGGTTACGCGGACGCCGACGTGATCAACAAGATCACGCCCGCCGAACTATCCGATACACAGGAACTGATCGCGCGCGCCAAGGGCTTGAGCCTGGAGTTTGGAGTCGCGATTACGTCAGGTTTCGAGGCACTCGTGTTCAAGGCGTCGCGCGGCATAGAGGATGTCTATGAGTTGACCTACCTCCGACCGGATGGCGGGCGTATCCCGGCGGTCGTCTCGGTTTCCGCTCTGCGCGACGATCAGGATGCCATCATCGGCTATCTGCTGATCGGCACCGACAACTCAGCACGCAAGCAGATTGAGGTCGAGCAGAGGCAACTCGGCCAACGTTTGCGCGACCACCAGTTCTATACGCGCTCACTGTTCGAATCCAATATCGACGCACTGATGACCACCGACTCGTCCGGCATACTCACTGACGTCAACAAGCAGATGGAGTCCCTCACCGACTGCACCCGCGACGAACTGATCGGCGCCCCGTTCAAGAAACATTTCACCGATCCGGATCAGGCCGAAGCGAGCATCAAACGAATACTGAGCGACAAGAAGGTGAGCGACTACGAGTTGACCGCGCGCACCAGGGATGGCAGGGAAACGGTGGTGTCCTTCAACGGAACCACATTGTATGACCGGAATCGCAGGTTGCTGGGGGTGTTCGCCGCAGCACGCGACGTCACGGAACGCAAGCGTCAGGAACGGGTGTTGCAGGAAAAAAATATCGAACTGGAAAACACCAGGGCCGTGGCGGAGAAAGCCAACCTGGCCAAATCGAATTTTCTTTCCAACATGAGTCACGAGATTCGCACCCCGATGAACGCCATCATCGGCATGTCGCACCTGGCACTGAAGACCGAGCTAACTCCGCGCCAGCGCGACTATGTCGGCAAGATACTGGGTTCTGGACGGCATCTGCTGCGCATCATCAACGATATCCTCGACGTTTCGAAGATCGAGGCGGGCAAACTGGATGTCGAGCACATCGAATTCGAACTGGAGAAGGTGCTCGACAACGTAGCCAATCTGATCGCTGAAAAAGCCGCCACCAAGGGGCTGGAACTAGTCATCGAGGTCGGCCAGAACGTGCCGCTCATGCTGGTGGGTGACCCCTTGCGGCTGGGTCAGATTCTGATCAACTACGGCAACAATGCCGTGAAGTTTTCCGAGCAAGGTGAGGTTGGCATCAACATCCGCCTCCAGGAGGAGACCGAAACAGAGGTTCTGATCCACGGCTCCGTGCGCGATACGGGCATAGGTCTGTCGCAGGAACAGATCGGGCGTTTGTTCCAGAGTTTCTCCCAGGCCGATACCTCGACCACGCGTGAATTCGGCGGCAGCGGCCTCGGTCTGGTGATTGCCAGGAATCTGGCCGAATTGATGGGCGGAGCTGTGGGCGTGGACAGCGAACCCGGCCAGGGCAGCACTTTCTGGTTCACCGCTCGCCTGGGCAAGGGGGTCGGGCTGCGGCGGGTGATGTCGAGCAACCTACAGGAGAGACGGGTGCTGGTGGCGGTGGAGAACGCGAGTACACGACGGGCGCTGTGCGATCTCCTCGAAACCATGAAGCTCAAGGTCGACCAGGCCGAGTCGGGTCAGGTGGCCATCGTCGCCGTGGAACGCGCCGAGCTTCTAAGCATGCCCTACGAGATCGTTGTCCTCGACCGGCGGATGCCGGGCATGGATGGCATCGAGACGGCACGGCGGCTTCGGGCGCTGCCTCAGCTTCGCATACCGTCGCTGCTCATGGTGGACGCGTATGGCGGTGAGGACCTCATGGCGGGGGCGGAGGAAGCCGGTATCGCGGTCGTGCTGATCAAGCCGGTCAGTGCATCGGTGCTGTTCGATTGCGTGGTCAGCCTCCTCGGCGGCGACATCGATAGCACGCTCACCCAGCCAGCGCCGTTCGATACGAAAGAACCACTGGCCAGCATCCGGGGGGCACGCATCCTGCTGGTGGAGGACAACGAACTCAACCTGGAGGTGGCGAGCGAATTGTTGAGGGGAGCCGGCTTCGTCGTCGACGAGGCACTGAACGGTCAGTTTGCACGGGACCAGGTGCGGCGAGTGGAGTACGACCTGGTTCTGATGGACATGCAGATGCCGGTGATGGACGGTTTGACGGCAACCCGTGCGATCCGCGCCGAAGATCGCTTCAAAGACCTGCCGGTGGTGGCCATGACGGCCAATGCCTTGCCGCCCGACCGCGCGCGCTGTCTCGCCGCAGGCATGAACGACCACTTGCCCAAGCCGATCGAGCCCGATGACTTGTGGAAGATGCTGCTGAAATGGATCCCGCCGCGACCCGCCGGTCCGGTTGGCGTGACGACGATCCAGCCCCAGGCGGCGGGTGCCGAATTGCCCGCGTGCATCGACGGAGTGGACATGGCCGGCGGCCTGCGCCGCGTCCTCGGTAACAAGCCGCTTTATCTTTCGATGTTGCGCAGGTTTGCCACCGGTCAAAAGTCCACCGCAGCCGAACTGCTCAAGGCACTGGAGGGCGAAGACTGGGAAGTCGCGGAGCGTCTCGCGCACACCCTGAAGGGCGTTTCCGGCACCATAGGCGCCACCGAATTGCAAAAGTTGGCGCAAGTCCTCGAAGCCGCGATCCAGGAGCGTGCACCGCGCGCGGCTCTCCTGCATCGTCTCGAAGCGCTCGAAAAACCGCTGGAAGGCCTCCTCCTGCGACTCGCGGCCCTACTACCGGTGGAGCGGGAGCGGGTGCGGGTCGAAGTCGATCCACTCCGGCTCAAAGCAGCCTGCGCGCAACTGGAATCGCTGCTGAGCGAAGACGATGCCGAGGTCGAGGAGGTGCTGGAAGCCAACGCCGATCTGTTATTCGCGGCATTTCCCGGACAGTATCGCGAGATCGCTGCCGGCATCCACGCCTACGACTTCGCTGCGGCACTCGCGGCACTCAGGGCGGCCCTGGCGGAGACCCGCGACACCGAGCCGCTCCTGACGGATTTTGTATCACAAAAGAACGAGCAGATAAGATGATTTCCAATAACACCGTATTTCTCGTGGTCGATGATGTCAAAGACATGCGCGCCGTCATTTCAGCCCAACTGCGCGCGTTCGGCTCCGAGCGCATCGTGACGGCCATGAATGGCGCCGAGGCAATGCAAATCCTGAACACGCAGCCGGTGGATATCGTGCTTTGCGACTGGAAAATGCCTGTCATGTCCGGTCTCGAATTGTTCAAGGCGATGCGTACCGACATGAAACTGGCAAGCATTCCTTTTGTTTTAATTACGGGACTGATGCCTCGTGATCAGGCCGGCGAGGTCGCCGCCAGCGGCATCGGCGACCTGCTGGTCAAGCCCTTCACCGCAGCCGTCCTGGCCGATCGTGTTGAAAAGGCGCTGAATTCGTCACCTCGATCCCGTACTCGGCATAGCCCGGCCACTCCTCCTGCGGGCGTCTTGGAGGAAGCACGTTCGACCGTATTGGTCGTCGACGATAATCCTGATAGTCTGAAACTGCTCTCGTACCTGTTAAAGGACGACTACCGTGTGCTTCTGGCCAATTCAGGAGCGAAGGCGCTGGAAATCTGCCAATCGAACACCCCGCCGGATCTGGTGCTGCTCGACGTCATGATGCCTGGCATGGATGGCTTCGAAGTGGCCAGACGCATGCGCGAGCATCCGACTTCGCTTTCCATTCCCGTAATCTTTGTCACGGCCATGAGTGGCGAGGCTGCGCTGTACCGGGGGCGTGAACTGGGGGCGGTGGACTTCATCAGAAAACCCATCAGCCCGGATGAACTCCAGTTGCGTGTACGCAATTTCATGCGCTATGTCGAACTGCACAAGCAGGTGCAGGCCAACTACGACGACCTGCTGGAAGTGGTGCGCCTGCGCAGGCTGGTCGAACATCATTCGCAGCAGGATATGATGTCACCAATGGCCACTGTGCTCGGGCTGGTGCGTTCGCTATCCACCGAGGAGACTATCAGTATCCTGCATCGCGAGAAGCTACTCATGGCCGAGGAAACTGCCTTAAATGTGATCAACATGATCAACCGCTCCACGGAACTCTTCAAGATCGAGACCGAGCGCTTCAAGCCAGATGCTAGCCGGTCGATATCTGGGTAATCCTGCAACACACCACAGAGATCGTGCAGAAGACATTCGCCGAGGAGCGGCTCAAAGTCGCCATCGATGTGCCTGCTGGCGGGGAGATTCCGCGATCACTGGGTGACGCCATGTTCTGCTATTCCATATTCCAGAACCTGATCTTGATTGCTTGCGAAGCCGCGCCGGTTAACGGCCGGGTAGCGATTACGCTGAATGATGAATCGCCCTTGCGCATCACGATCCAGTACACAGGTGTGGTGTCTGACGAGCTGCGCGAGGTTTTTTTCGACAAGTTCATTACTCACGGCAAGCAGGGAGGGTCGGGCATAGAAACGTATTCCGTCAGAAAGCTCGTAGAGGCCCAAAATGGGCGCGTTGCGTTGGCGGTTTCTGACCAGGAAAACCGGACCACGATCACCGTGGTTCTTCCCAGATATGAGCCCGCGTGGCCGGCGTTATCCGCCAAATGACTTACATCCGGCGGAAGGCGCGAAAAAACGCTTTTCCGCACTACCTTGCTACCTTGCTTGTGGGAGCCGGCAAGCCGGCGAATTGCAGCGTCGCCGGCTTGCAAGGTCATCGCGGGCAAGCCCGCTCCCACGGCACGGCCAGCGACGGAATATGAGATGATGGCCACCATGCCGCCTATTCGACCGAGGCTGTGTCGGAAGCCGATACCGATTGGGTATCACACAGGAATGAAGAGACAGGATGATTTTCAAGAACGCTCTATTTCTCGTGGTCGATGACATCGAGATCATGCGCACCGTCATTGCCGGCCAACTGCGCGCGATGGGGGCGACTCGTATCGTGACGGCCAAGGATGGTGCAGATGCATTGCACATCCTGAACACGCAGCGGGTGGATATCATCCTTTCCGACTGGAATATGCCCGTCATGTCCGGCCTGGAGTTGCTCAAGGCGATACGCAACGACGAGCGGCTGTCGCACCTGCCCTTTATCATGGTTACGGCTGAATTCGAGCGGGAGCGCATCGTCGAGGCCATCGACAATGGCGTCAGCGATCTTCTGGTCAAGCCCTTTACCGCAGCCAGCTTGGCCGTGCGTGTTGAAAAGGCCCTGCTGTCACCGTGGCGAACCCGCTCACCGCTGCGCAGGGTTCGTGCAGGTCTACCCAGCACCCCGGCGACGCGCGCACGCCCGACCCTGCTGGTCGTGGACGATACTCCCGAGAATCTGGAACTGCTCTCGCACCTGTTAAAGGGCGAATATCGTGTGCGTATCGCCAATTCTGGAGAGAAGGCGCTGGAAATCTGCCTCTCGAACACCCCGCCGGATCTGGTGTTGCTCGATGTCATGATGCCTGGCATGGATGGCTTCGAAGTGGCCAAACGCATGCGCGAGCATCCGTCATCGAATTCCATCCCCGTGATCTTTGTCACGGCCATGACCGGCGAGGCCGCACTGCACCGGGGGCGGGAACTGGGGGCGGTGGATTTCATCACCAAACCCATCCACCCGGATGAGCTCCAGTTGCGTGTGCGCAATTTCATGCGCTATGTCGAACTGCGCAAGCGGGTGCAGGCCGACTACGACGGGCTGCTGGAAGTGGCGCGCCTGCGCGAGGATGTCGAACACATTACCCGTCATGACATGAAAGGGCCATTGGCCAGCGCGATTGGATTGGTGCAGGCGATGGCGGACACCGCACGGGGCGAGAAGATGTTTGAGCAATTGCGCGTGGTCGAGGAAACCCTATTGCAAGTGCTCAACACCACTAACCGCTCCTCGGAACTCTTCAAGATCGAGACCGGGCGCTTCATGCTCAATGCCCAGGCGGTCGAGATCGGGGAAATCCTGCGCCGCATTACGGAGATCATGCGGACAAACTTTACCGAAAAGCGGCTCAAGTTCGACATCGATACGGATGTGCATGCCGGCAGTGCGATGCCGCGATCACTGGGCGACGCCATGTTCTGCTATTCGCTGTCCCAGAATCTGATCTTGATCGCTTGCGAAGCCGCGCCGGAAAACAGCCGTGTCGCGATTGTCTTGCACGATGAATCGCCCTTGCGCATCACGATCCGAAACACAGGCCTGGTTCCCGCCGATCTGCGCGAGAGTTTTTTCGACAAGTATGTCTCCAACGGGGGGCGCGGAGAATCCGGCCTTGGAGCGTATTCGGCCAGGATGCTTACAGAGGCACAAAACGGCCACGTGGCGTTAGAAGTGTCCGAGCAGGAAAACCAGACCACGATCACCGTGGTTCTTCCCCGTTATGAGCCCACCATGGCTTCGGTGCAGCCGCTCCTCGAGGGGGATGAGAATACTCCGAGGGGCGTATTGCCTTCTTGAGTGAGGCGTCACGACGGCAAAGACCTTGCCCCGCGATGCGCGATGCGAAAGCAAGCTAGGGCGGAAAAGCGGTTTTTCGCGCCTTCCGCTGGATGGTGGGCATTCGGCGGATAACGCCGGCAAGAAGAAACCGCGTTCCCACGCTCCAGCGTGGGAACGATAAACTCCGGGGGAAGGGCCGGGGATGAGGGTCTGCGCCGGCAGCTTAATATTATCGTTCCCACGCTCCAGCGTGGGAACGCATCCCATGGCGCTCCAGCGCCCCGTAGTCTCGTTGCCTTGAAAGCCGTCGTGCTGGCGCAGATGCGTCCAGCTATCGAGGAGG